>CALMRA010000033.1 GCA_937872065.1 uncultured Eubacteriaceae bacterium
GGTATGTGCTCGCTGATCCCGGGGATCCCGGGTGTTTCAGAAAACAGCGAAGTCCATTCCATCGGCGGAGAGTTCCTTGAACACACCCGCATCTATTATTTCTTCAATAACGGCGCAGAAGAGCTGTACCTGGCCAGCGCCGACTGGATGCAGAGAAATCTCGACAGACGCATCGAAACGATGTTTCCGGTGGAAGATCCGGACGTCAAAAAAAGAGTGCTCGATATTTTGGATACCGTCTGGCGTGATACAATTAAAACCAGAATTCTTCAGAGTGACGGCAGTTATGCGCGCATAGATAAACGGGGAAAAGAGCTGCTTAGCTCACAGGATGTCTTTAAGGAAGAAGCCGCGGCTGCCTATGAAAAAATCAAGAACAAGAATCCGGGGGATCAGCGTACCGCGCTGTAATCCGGAACGGAGGATCGATGGGCAGCAGTAAAATAGGGGTTATCGATATAGGCTCGAACAGCTTTCATATGCTGGTCGGAGGTTATATCAACGAAATGTATTATCACATCACCGATGATGTGAAAGTGGACGTCCGTTTGTGCGAAGGGCTCAACGAAACGGGAGCGATCCGGAAGGATCGGATGGACTTCGGAATCCAGACGCTTATCATGTTCGCGAACATCTGCCGGTCGGAAAATCTTGACAAGGTTATTACGGTCGCCACAGAAGCGGTACGAAGAGCAAAAAACGGCGACCGTTTCGTCCAGCGGGCTAGGGACGAGGCCGGAATCGAGATTCAGGTCATACCGGGGACAATGGAAGCGGAGCTCGACTATCTCGGCTGCGTCAATACGCTGGAGATCGACAATGCGCTGATGATGGACATCGGCGGCGGCTCCGCGGAATTCGTCCTGATCAAGAACCGGAAGAATGTCGCGTCGATCAGCCTGCCCTTCGGATCGATAAACCTGACCGAACAGTTCGATCTCGGGAGCAATGTGACGCCCGAGAAGATCAAGGAGCTGCAGAAGTACGTCAAGAGCGAGTACAAGAAGATCGACTTCTTCAAAGAGGCTCAGGGACTGCCGGTAATCGGTGTCGGCGGTACAATCCGAAATGTCGCGAGGATTCACAGACGGCTTATAGACTATCCGATGGAAATCGCGCACAACTACGTGATGACGCCGAAGGAAGTGGATTACGTCGTCAAGCTTGCCGGAGAACTGTCCGACAAGGAGCGCCAGAACTTTGACGGATTATCCAGCGGCCGGACCAACATCTTTGTCGCGCCGGCGAACGCGCTCAGGGTCCTGCTCAAGGTAATCGATGCGCCGATGGTCATTATTTCCGATTCCGGACTCAGAAACGGGCTGATTTTACGGCATTTCGGCTACGGTCCGAATAATCTGATCTATAACATCTTCCATAATTCCCTCGTAAACGTTATGCTTAACTACGAAACGGATATGGGACACACCTATCAGATCCTCGGGATTGTCATGAA
>CALMRA010000034.1 GCA_937872065.1 uncultured Eubacteriaceae bacterium
CTCAGGAGCTTGAACCCGGGGACGGCTGGGATTACGTCTGGCTTAAAGAGCTTTCAGACAATCCTCAGTCTTCCGGGGAAGAAGTCGGAATTTCGATCGTCGATTCGTTTAACGAATACTACAGGGAGAACGTGTCGGATACCGGCTCGACGCTGTCAGTGACCGATCTGTCAAAAACGGACAGGATCGTCAATGCGCTGGGTGCGCTCTCAGACGCGGGAACGGAGGATCTGGGTGCCGGAGAATTTACACAGCTGGCAAATGCGCGGGATAAAACCGAAACCTTCGGAAGCTCGGATACGCGTTCAGAGAAGTATCAGGATATGGCGGATCTGGGCGATATGGCGGCGGAACTGGCTCAGCTGCATCCGGCGGAAGCGGCGGAGCTTGAAGCGGCGGTTTCCGATGCGGTCGTCTACAACAAAACGACTGACTACGACAGCGATACGGAACGGACTGGAGCATCCGGTCTGTCCGTTTATTATCCCTACGCTTACTCTGACAGCGGAGATCAGACGAAATACGATGCGATGAACGCGATCGGTGTCAGCGCCTCTTATACGCGGTATATCGCCGATTATTCGACCACCTATTATGGCGGCAGCTCAGGCGGCGCTCTCGATTCGCTGTCGTCGGTTCCGGTAACGGACGGCGATGACGGAGACGTGTACGTCACGCTGACACAGGAACAGCTCGACGAAGCGGTAAGCATCAGCTTCGACGTATGGGAGCCGGTCGATGAGGACGGAATGGAGGATTACTATTTCGCCTATATTGACGATGCGGGTGTCGAGATCGACGATGACGGGAGGATCCGGACAGAGTTTGACGGAAGCCTGCCGATGCTCGGAGACGATTATCTTCCGATGTATTATCAGTCGGAAACCGGGAGTCAGACTATCTACACATGTCCCGCGATTCTCAACGGCGAAGAAGTGGATCTGCTCATCAGCATATCGGACAAAAATCCCGACGGAAAGATCATCGGAGCCCAGCCTGTCTCGGAGGACGGCGTTCCCAGCAGAAAGGACGTCGAGGTCAAAAAAGGAGACAGTCTGCAGATCTACTATTATGCGGAATATCTCGGCGACGATCCCGATAAAGAGGATGAATGGTACCTCGGTGAGGAGTTTACGGTGGGCAGCCTGTCCATCGACTGGGTGCAGGTCCCCGACAACGAAGTCTTCCTTTACGGCTATCGGATCGAGGACGCCTATGAAAACTCGTATTACACGGATCTGATCGAAGTTTCATTCTATTGATGACAAACTGATGATAATAAGCTGAGTATTTCGGTGACGAGCTGAGTTTTTCGTCTGAAGGGCGTCCGGTTTTGTATAAAATTGAAAACGAACCGAATTACGCAGTTTCGGTTTTCTTTTTTACTCTGGCTTAGATATACTTAAAGCAGGGAGTAAAGGATGAAGAAAAAAAAGAAAATCAACACCAGAAATATTAAAATACTTGCCTGCGTTCTGCTTGTGGGGTTTGTGCTGGTATTCGGTATTCAGTTCTGGCTCAGCTCGACGGGAAGCGCGAGCGACCAGTCGCAGAGCGGCTCGGGTAGTACTGAGGAACCGGATCAGAGTACGACTGTCCATACGGAGCTTACGGAGGATCAGAAGAAAGACAGGAAGGTTCAGGAGCTGCTCAAGGACATGACGCTGGATCAAAAGATCGGCCAGCTTTTCCTCGCGCGCGTACCGGAAAGCGGCGCCGTCGCCGATATTCAGAGCTGGGGACTGGGCGGATATCTGATCTTCGGCAGAGATGTGGACGGAGAAACGACCGAAAGCTTTCAGGCAAAGACCGCGTCGTGGCAGAGTGCGTCGGCAGTCCCGATGCTTGTCGCGTCGGATGAAGAAGGCGGAGACGTTACGCGGGTCAGCTACGGAGACGGAATGGTGGACACGCCGTTCCCGTCGCCTCAGGAGCTGTATGCGGAAAACGGACTGACGGCGGTCGAAGATGACGCGACGACAAAGGCGCAGATTTTGAAAAATCTCGGCATCAACGTCAACCTCGCGCCGGTGGCCGATGTCGCCGAGGATCCGGACAGCTTCATGTATTCGAGGACGATGGGACAGGATGCTTCGGGAGAAGCGGATTTTGTCAAAACGGTGATCACGGCGACGGAGGGCACAGGAGTCGGCAGCTGTCTGAAACATTTCCCGGGTTATGGTGAAAACGGGGATTCCCATACGGATATCGTACATGACGACAGAGACCTCGATCATTTTGAAACGATCGACTTCATTCCGTTCAAAGCGGGGATCGAAGCGGGAGCGGACGCAGTTCTGATCTGTCACAATATCGTCAGCGCGTTTGACGAGACTCAGCCTGCGTCGCTCTCACCGTCTGTCCATCAGGTTCTCAGAAACGAACTGGGATTTACCGGCGTGATTATCACCGACGACTTCGATATGGCCGGACTTGCGGATTACACGGATCAGAAAACCGGAGCGGTCGATACGATCAAAGCGGGATCGGATATGATTATTTCCTCCTCGTACGCGGATCAGATTCCCGCGGTCAGGGCGGCCGTTCAGGACGGTACCATTACCGAAGACGAGATCGACGCGGCGGCGGGGAAGGTACTGCGCTGGAAAATCAATCTGGGGCTGATATCTTACGATGATGTTCAGGATATGACAAATTCGTAAAGACGCCGCATCAGCGGCGGAAGATTGCCGTCTATACGGGATAATATGAAAAAGCACGAACGATACGGAGAGAACCGCATGGCGGTCTCCTCGTAACGTTCGTGCTTTTTTGCTGCTTTAACGTATTTATCATTATCGAAATTATCGTTCGATGCTCGACAGGAATTCTTTTGTCCGCGGCTGCTTCGGATTCATAAAGATCTCGTCCGGCGTTCCTTCTTCGAGAATAATGCCCTGATTCATGAACAGGATCTTGCTGGCTGCGCTTCTCGCAAAGGACATTTCGTGGGTGACGACGATCATCGTCATATGCTCCTGGGCGAGCTTTTCCATAACCTTGAGAACTTCACCGGTCAGCTCGGGATCGAGCGCGGAGGTGGGTTCGTCAAAAAGCAGGATATCCGGGCGCATCATCAGCGCGCGGGCAATCGCGACACGCTGCTTTTCCCCGCCGGAGAGCGTGGACGGCATCGCGTCGATCCGTTCGGACAGACCGACTTTATCGAGATAGTAGGCCGTCCGGTCTTCGATCTCCCGTTCGGTTCCGACGCTTCTGAGCTTCGGAGCGAGTTCGAGATTTTCCCGTACCGACAGGTGAGGAAACAGATTGAAATGCTGAAAGACCATGCCCATCTCGGCAATGACCGCGCGTTTCTCCTTGTTGTCGGCATGTACGCCGTCGCTGACGAGCCTGCGGCCTTCGATCTCGATGGTTCCGCCGTCTGCCTGCTCCAGGTCGATCAGACAGCGCAGCAGCGTCGATTTGCCGGATCCGGAGGAGCCGATCACCGCGATGACGTCGCCCTTGTTTACGTCGAAATTGATATCTTTGAGGACCTGATTGTCTCCGAAGCTCTTCGTGAGACCTTCGACCCGAATCACATGGTTGTCGTTGTTACTGTTCATATTTCTTTTCCAGCTTCTTGAAGATAAAGGTAATGACAAAGTTGATGATCAGATACAGAATCGCCGCGAGGACAAAGGGGAACGGCGTACCGTCGCGGTTGACTTCCGTTTTTGCGTAATGCAGAATTTCCGCGACCCCGATGACTGTAACGAGGGCCGTATCCTTGAGCAGTGTGATCGTTTCATTGCTGATGGAAGGAAGACAGACGCGGATCATCTGGGGGATGACGACTTTGGTCATCGTTTCGAATCGGGTGAGTCCGAGCACCTTTGAGGCTTCGTACTGACCGGGATCGATCGCAAGAAGGCCGCCTCTGAAAATTTCACCGAAGTACGCCGCGTAGTTCAGAACAAAGGCGACGCAGGCGGCGGTGAAGCGTGAGAACGTCAGGTACGGACCGATGCCGGGTATCAGCGGAAGACCGAAATAAACGAACAGGATCTGCAGCAGCAGCGGCGTGCCCCGCAGGATGTATACGTAAGTCTCCGCGAACCAGTGGGTAAATGAATGGCGGCTGTTAAGCTGCAGGGTGACGCAGAATCCGAGAGGCAGCGACAGGATAAATGTGACTGCAAATACGGCAAGCGTCATGCCGGCGCCCTGAATCAGAGGCACAAAGAGCGTTACGATGTAATCCCAACTCATATTAAAACCTTAATACTTTCATATTGACGTAAAAAAACCGGATAACAGGTATCCGGTTCAGGACTGCCGAAATGTTCGTTACTTTCCGGTATAGATAATATCGGAACCGAACCATTTTTCTGATATCTGAGCTGCCGTTCCGTCCGCGACGATTTCGTCAAAGGCGGTCTGGATCTTGTTCAGAAGCTCGGTGTTGCCCTTCTTGACCGCGACTCCGTAGAGTTCCGGCGCGAGGGTTTCGTCGAGTACTTTATAGTCGGCGTTTTCGTCTTTGATATACCAGTCGGCTACGACCTTGTCGACGACGACTGCATCCGTACGTCCGATGCCCAGATCCTGGAGAGCAGAGACGTTTTCTTCATATTCGACGACTTCTTTCAGTTCGCTTTCGATCGCATCCGCATCGAGGGCGTCCTTGGCTGAAGAGCTCTTCTGTACGCCTACTGTTTTGCCGGACAGATCCGCTTTAGTCGCGATATCCGAATCCTTCTTGACGACGATGACCTGCGCGTTCTGCAGATAAGGGTCTGTGAAGTCCATCGCTTCCTTACGTTCGTCGGTGATGGTCAGACCGTTCCAGATCGCGTCGATGTTTCCCTGGTCAAGTTCAAGCTCCTTGGCGGACCAGTCGATCTGCTGAACCTTGAGCTCCATGCCCAGCTTGTCGGCGACTGCCTGAGCCAGATCGATATCGAATCCGACGATATTGCCGTCGTCATCACGATAACCCATCGGCGGGAACTGATCGTCTACCCCGATGACCAGCGTGTTTTCGTCGTTGCCCGATGATGAGCTGTCAGTGCTGGCGGAGCCTGAGCTGCATCCGGCAAGCAGAGTGCAGATGAGCAGGACAGACAGTACCGCGGTAAAAAGTTTCTTTTTCATACCTTCTCTCTCTCACTGTAATTGATTGAAGTTATTATATACTTTCATTAGAAGAATTGCAACGAGGGAGAAGCGGCGGTGTAAACGAAAACGAGATGCCTGTCGAGGCATCTCGTCAGCCGGTGATATCCGGTTCAATGCCGGAAGATCAGCGGGTAAATGAAGCGATTTTATCCGTAAAGCTGTTCAGCAGCAGCTGGCCTTCGTCCTCCGAGATCAGTCCCAGAGAAAGCAGGGCGCGAACCCTTCCTTCGAGGCCTTCGACAAACGGAATGTCTTCCGTTCTGAAGCAGCGCTTGAGATCGCGCCGCAGTTCCAGAGGTACGACTCTGCGGATCTGCGCGATTTCATTTTCGGAGATCGTGACAGGATGAAGCTCCGCACGCGGGGCGAATTCAGGGAACTTCGGCGGGGAGCTCGGACTTTTCATCGCCCGGGACAGATAACGGCTTAAAAGCTGGTATTCGTCCGGCGAGATCGCTTCGATCTGGTAAAGCTCCTTGGCGATGCCGGCAGCCAGATTAAGGGTGCGTTTCGGGTTGGGACCTGGTTCGCAGATCTGCTTTTTCAGTTCTTCCAGACTTTCGTCGTGTATGAGATTCATGTTTGTTGATGTCGTAAACTGCATATAGACTCCTTCTCGATTGCGCGGAGCTCTGGCCGCGCTGGATATACCGGGACGTTTCCGTATCGGGAGGTCCGCGTACAGCGGGCCCACGGATTATTTTAAACTTTTACCGGAAAACAGAAAAGTCTTTTAAGAAAGATAGGCCGGTCTAGCCTCCGATTCGAATCTCGTAATGCTTTTCAACAACTTCGGACTCGAGTCCCCGCTCGTCCTTCGCGTAGGCTTTAATTGTCGTATCGGCGTTGATAATAAAGGGCCCGGTATAAACGAGCACATTAGAAGAAGTTTTCGGATCGCTGCCGTCAAGAGTGTAATAAATCGTGGTGGCGGCGCCGGATGGTTTGTTGATTACGATTTTTCGCTCTCTCGTATACAGACCGGAATCCGGAAGGATTTCCGGCGCGTCCGGGACCCGGTTCGCATTGTAGGTGTAAATAATCGCTCCGGATATGACCGCGATCAGGACGACAGCGGCAAAGAACGCCAGGAGTTTTCTGTTTTTCGCTGTCATAAGAAGGTCCTCGTCAGTTGCGGTTTATATGCCTTTAGTTTATCCGATTCTGCGGGTATTGTGGATAACTTTATCGCGTTATTATGTAAAGAAGGGACGGATGCTCACGGGAGTCAGCCTGGGTATAAGACGCAGCCTGTTCTGTTTAACGTCTGAGAAAAGCGCGCAGGTGGACGGCGCAGTCATTTATTTTTACAAAAGCAAAAATAAATGACCATAAAACATCGAATCTTCCGCAAAAACTGGAAAATAAGTAAATAAATGTCGAAAATAAACGGATATTGACCGAAGCAGCGTTGAACTTTTCCGCTGCCCGTTTATAATGAAAATTGTAAGAAGAACGAAGAAATGCCGGACAGGGCAGTCGGGAGGCGCGGAATGATCAAGATCGTCGATGACGAGAGGCTCATCGCTAAAGTATGCGATATGCATTACAATCAGAATATGAGCCAGAAGACAATTTCGGAAAAACTGAATCTTTCACGTCCGACGATTTCACGGATCATCACCAACGGACGCGAACGCGGGATCGTCAAGATCACCGTCGATACGTACGGAGTGACCGATTATCTGGAGCTCGAGAGAGCCGTCGAGGAACGATGGGGACTCCGGCACGTTATTGTCGTCGAAGCAGACCAGGATCCGGATGTAGAAAAAGACCGCGTCGGAGAAGCAGCGGCGGGATATCTCGACAGGATCATCAAATCCGACAGCATTGTCGGCGTATCGGTAGGCTCGACGCTGGGCCGGGTCGCCCCGCACATCCGCCGGGGCCCGCTTCCGGGAACGCTGTTCGTTCCGATGATCGGAGGACTGGGGCATGTCAGGATGGCGCTCCACTCGAACAGCCTGGCGGAGAATCTGGCAAGAGCCTACGGCGGCCGCAATCTGCTGATGCACGCTCCCGCACAGGTCGGAAGTCCCGAGATCAGACGTGAGCTGATGAAGGATGAAAGCATCCGCGAGACACTGAAGGTCTGCGAAAGTCTTGATATCGCGATTCTCGGGATCGGGTGTCCGGGCAGCCGGTCGGCGATTATGGCGACGGGCTACTACGACAAGGAAATAAACGCGCATCTGCGCAGCTCCCACGTGGCCGGAGACATCATGATGCAGTTTTTCGACAGCAGCGGGGATTACGAACCCTTTCAGGCCTACAACAACGTCGTCGGGATCGAAATCAAAAAGCTCAGACGAGTCCCCGATTCGATCTGTCTGGCCTGCGGGACTGAAAAAACAGAAGCGATACGCGGAGCGATTCGCGGCAGGTATATCAACTCGCTTGTCACAGATACGGAAACGGCGCGGGCGCTGCTGTCCCCGGGATAAGCCGGCGGACACAGAAAGAGAATTACGGGTCAGGACCCGAACGGTATAATTAAGACTGGAGAGGAGCAGCAATGAAATTTTTCCTGGACACGGCGAATACGGATGATATCCGCGAAGCCAATGAAATGGGCGTGATCTGCGGGGTGACGACAAATCCGTCGCTGATCGCCAAAGAAGGCCGCGATTTCAAAGAAGTGATCAAGGAGATCACGGACATCGTGGACGGTCCGATTTCCGGAGAGGTCAAGGCGACCACGACGGATGCGAAAGGGATGATCGAAGAAGGCAGAGAAATCGCCGCGATTCATCCGAATATGGTTGTCAAGATCCCGATGACACCGGAAGGACTCAAAGCCTGCAGACAGCTGTCGTCGGAAGGGATAAACGTAAATATGACGCTTATCTTCTCCGCGAATCAGGCGCTGCTTGCGGCAAGAGCGGGAGCGGCCTACGTTTCACCATTTCTCGGACGTCTCGACGATATCTCGACCTGCGGGACGGATCTCGTCGCGACGATTGCGGAAATGTTCGACGTAGCGGAGATCGATACGCAGATTATCGCCGCGTCGGTCAGAAATCCGATGCACGTCACAGAATGCGCGCTGGCCGGAGCGGATATCGCGACCGTGCCCTACAAGGTGATCCTGCAGATGACGAAGCATCCGCTGACGGATGCGGGCATCAAAAAGTTCCAGGAAGACTACATCGCTGTATTTGGGGAATGAGCCCCGTGAAATACGGGGAAGATACCCCGAAGAGGAGATCAATGAATATTACAGAGCTTCAGAAGCACGCGAACGAAGTGCGCAAAGGCATCGTTCGTTCGGTTCACTCGGCTAAGTCCGGCCACCCGGGCGGATCACTTTCAGCGGCCGACGTATTTACGTATCTGTATTTTGAAGAAATGAACATCGATCCGGAAAATCCGAAGGATCCGGACCGCGACCGTTTCGTTCTGTCCAAGGGCCACTGCGCTCCGGGCCTGTATTCGGTTCTCGCGGAACGCGGCTACTTCCCGAAGGAAGACCTGCTGACGCTGCGCCATATCGGCAGCTATCTGCAGGGACATCCGGACATGAAGCATATTCCGGGCGTCGACATGTCATCCGGTTCGCTGGGACAGGGCGTCTCGGCAGCAGTCGGAATGGCGCTTGCCGGAAAGATCGACAAGAAGGACTACACCGTATACTGCCTGCTGGGCGACGGGGAAATCGAAGAAGGCCAGGTCTGGGAAGCATCGATGTTCGCGTCTGCCAAGAAGCTCGACAATCTGGTTCTGATCATCGACAATAACAATCTTCAGATCGACGGTACGGTCGAAGAGGTCAACTCTCCGTATCCGATCGATGAAAAATTCGCGGCTTTCGGCATGAACGTCATCACCGTCGACGACGGCAACGATTTCGCGCAGCTCGCGGAAGCGTTCAAGCAGGCGGAAGACAGCGAAGGCTGCCCGACAGCGATTATCCTGAAGACGGTAAAAGGCAAGGGCGTTTCGTTTATGGAAAATCAGGTGGGCTGGCACGGAACCGCACCCAACGACGAACAGTACGAAATTGCCATGAAGGAACTTGAAGAAGCAGGAGAAGCGCTATGTCAGAAGTAAAGAAGATCGCGACCAGAGTCAGCTACGGCGACGCACTGAAGGAAATTGCAGCAGAAAATCCGGATATCGTCGTTCTCGACGCAGACCTTGCGGCTGCGACCAAAACGGGCACATTCAAGAAAGCTTATCCGGACCGCTTCTTCGACTGCGGGATTGCGGAATGCAACATGGCCGGTATCGCGGCCGGGCTTGCGGCCAGCGGCAAAATTCCGTTCATGAGCTCCTTCGCGATGTTCGCGGCGGGCAGAGCCTACGAACAGGTCCGCAACTCCATCGGTTATCCGCACCTGAACGTCAAGATCGGCGCGACTCACGCGGGCATCTCGGTGGGCGAAGACGGCGCGACTCATCAGTGCCTCGAAGATCTCGCCCTGATGCGCGTGATCCCGGGCATGGTCGTCATGAATCCGTCCGATGATATCGAAGCGAAGGCTGCCGTCAGAGCGGCTGTCGAACACGACGGTCCCGTCTACATCCGTTTCGGACGTCTGGCAGTTCCGGTCATCAACGACCGTCCGGATTACAAGTTTGAAATCGGCAAGGGCGTCATCCTGAAAGACGGACGCGATCTGACCATCGTCGTATCCGGTCTGCCCGTCGCGGCGGCTCTCGAAGCGGCGGATATGCTCGCGGCCGACGGCATCGACGCCCGTGTTATCAATATCCATACGATCAAGCCCCTCGATACAGAGCTTCTCGCGAAGGCGGCTGCGGAAACCGGAAAGATCTTCACAGTCGAAGAACATAACGTTATCGGCGGGCTGGGCAGCGCGGTTGCGGAAGCCGTTGCGGAAACCGTTCCGGTACCTGTCCACAGAATCGGAATCTACGATCAGTTCGGAGAATCCGGTCCCGCGGTGGAACTGCTGGAAAAGTACGGCCTCGACGGAAAAGGCATCTACAGCCAGATCAAAGACGGCCTGAGATAATTCTGCAGTACGCAGTCCGTCAGACTGTCCGAACGGCGGAAATAAGCCGCCGCTCGCATGAATATGGTAATAAAGACGTAAAAAAGACGCCCGGGGCGATTTCGCCCCGGGCGTCTTTTCTTTGCCGTTAACAGATCTAAAACGGTCAGTTAATATTTCTCAACAGTATTGTCAGACCCACAGACCCCACATCGGCAGCAGTCCGTAAAAGACGATCCCGAGTCCCGCGCACAGAACGATCAGGAAAATCGGATTGAGCTTGAACCGGTAGTACAGGAACGCCGCGAGTCCGCAGCAGACGACCGCCTTCCAGTCGATCGCGTCAAGGGAGAACGAGGACAGGCTCGTGTCCAGTACGTTGCTTACGAACAGCGTGAACACGGCGGACAGGATCAGCGCGACCACCACCGGCATCATGCCGTACAGCGCGGCCTTGACGTACTTGTTGTCCGCGAAGTTCTTCATCCATTTCGCGATGACGAGAATGATGATAAACGACGGCAGCGTCACGCCGAGGATCGTCGCCAGCGCGCCGGGAAGCCCGGCTACCTTCATGCCGACAAAGGTTGACGTATTGACTGCAAAGGGACCGGGTGTCGATTCCGCGACTGCGATAAAGTCGGTGAACTGAGCCATCGTGATCCAGTGATAGGTGTTGACGATCTCCTGCTGGATAAGAGGGATCATCGCGTAGCCGCCGCCTATCGTAAACAGGCCGATCTTGAAATAGACCGCGAACAGTGTCCAGAGAATGCTCATTTCGCACCTCCGTCGGCGTCGTAGGCCCGGGTGATCCAGATCTGCCAGATGATTCCGAGAACGGCCCCTGTCAGGATAATCCAGATCACGGAGATATCCGTAAGGGTCGCGACGAGGAATGACGCGATAAGCAGCGTCCAGTTAAACGCGTTGAGCGTCAGACTCCTGCGCATCCGGATCACCGCGTCGAAGATCAGTACGATCACGCCCGCCCGGATCCCCATAAACGCGTAGCTCACCCAGGTCAGAGCGAGGAATGCGTCGAGGAAGAACGAGATGATCACGATGATCACGAAGGACGGTATCGAGACGCCCAGCGTCGCGAGAAGCGCTCCCGGAAAGCCGCCGACTGCGTAGCCGACGTAGGTCGCGGTATTGATCGCGATGACGCCGGGCGTGGCCTGGGAAATCGCGATCATATCCATGTACTGTTTTTCAGTGATCCATTTTTTCCGGTCGACGACCTCGATCTCGACCATCGAGATCATCGCGTAGCCGCCGCCGAAGGTGAAGGCTCCGATTTTTATGAACGACCAGAAAAGCTGGAGCAGTCTGTTGTTTTTGATATTCATGGGTTATGTCTCCGTCTGTCAGATTCCGTTATCTCTGGTATTCCCGTTTCGGACAGGCGCGAAACATTCCGGATCAATATCGCCGGTTATCAATAGCGGTTGTCGAAGACACGCGTCGATTTCTTTTCGCTGCGCGGCAGATCCTCGAGATCTACGGGCATGACATGTGTCGCGATTCCGATTTTATGCTTGAACAGTTCCTTCATGTCGTTTTCAACCGCGTATTTATTTGCGCCCGGAATGGTTTCGACAAACAGCGTGCAGAGATCCTTGCCGTTGATATGGTCGATCATAAACTGGTATTCGCTGCTTGCGCCCGGGATCGCGGCGATGACTTCCTCGATCTGGCCGGGGAAGATGTTTACGCCCTTTACCTTGATCATATCGTCGGTGCGTCCGAGGATCGTGTCGATGCGCGGATAGGGGCTGCCGCACGGACAGTCTCCCGGAATAAAGCGGGTCAGGTCGTGGGTTCTGAAGCGGATAAGCGGAGCGCCTTCCTTGACCAGCGTCGTGACGACGAGTTCGCCCAGCTCTCCGTCGGGCAGCAGTTCTCCGGTCTTCGGGTCGATAATTTCGCAGTAGACGTAGTCGTCCCAGATGTGCATGCCGTCTTCGTAGTCGCAGGAGATCCCGATGCCCGGACCGTAGCATTCGGTCAGGCCGTAGATGTCGTAGAGCTTGACGCCGAGTTCGTCGGCGATGCGCGCGCGCATTTTGTCGCCCCAGCGTTCGGATCCTATAATCCCCTTTTTCAGGCAGAGCTTGTCGCGGATTCCGCGCTTGGCGATTTCTTCCGCCAGCAGCAGCGCGTACGAGGAGGTCGCGCACAGAACCGTCGATTTGAGGTCTTCCATCATTTTGAGCTGCTTGTCGGTGTTGCCCGGTCCCATCGGGATAACCATCGCACCGAGACGTTCCGCACCGTTCTGGAAGCCGATTCCCGCCGTCCACAGGCCGTATCCCGGCGTGACGTGAACGCGGTCCAGATTGGTCAGGCCCGCAGTCGCGTAGCAGCGTGCGAACATGTCCGCCCAGTCGTCGACATCCTTTGCGGTATACGGAATGATGACGGGCGTGCCGGTGGTTCCGGAGGACGAGTGTATCCTGACAACCTCTTCTTCGGGAACCGCCTGAAGTCCGAGAGGATACGCGTCGCGCAGATCGTTCTTATCGGAATACGGAAGCTTTTCGAAGGCTTCCTGAGAATCGATCGAATCGACGTCGATTCCCTGAAGCTTTTTCGCGTAAAAGCCGTCTTCGATTGCCATCAGTCTCTTCAGCTGTTTCCTGATGAGCTCCAGCTGTTCGGGTTTCATTTTCATAGTCTACTCCGCTCTTTGTTCGATCGAATAAAAAAAGCGCCTGAAACAAGCGCTTTCATCTTCAGATCATTTTTCCGCCGGAATCGGGCCGGCTGCAATGACTTCTTCTGGCATATTATCGTACTTCGCGAAATTATCGATGAAGGCGTCCGCCAGTTTCCTTGCCATTTTATCATATGCCTGGGGATCTTCCCACATTCCCTTCGCATTGAGCTTTTCAGGCGGGACTCCCGGGCATGAGGTCGGAACGTCGACGTTGAAGATCGGATCGTGGACGTATTCGACATTTTTCAGGCTGCCGTCGATGGCAGCATCGACCATCGCGCGGGTCAGCGGAAGGGCCATGCGGTCGCCGACTCCGTACTGTCCGCCTGCCCATCCGGTGTTGACGAGATAGACGTCGCAGTCGTATTCTTCGACGCGTTCGCCGAGAAGCTCCGCGTAGCGCACTGCCGGAAGCGGCAGGAACGGCGCCGCGAAGCAGGTGCTGAAGGTCGTCTGAGGTTCCGTGACACCGCGTTCTGTTCCGGCAAGCTTGCTCGTGTAGCCGGAAACGAAATGGTACATCGCCTGGTTCTTGCTGAGCTTCGAGATCGGAGGCAGAACGCCGAAGGCGTCGGCTGTCAGGAAGACCACCGTCGACGGCTGTCCGCCGATGCTCGGGATAACCGCGTTGGAGATATAGTTGAGAGGATAGCCGACACGCGTGTTTTCCGTGTAACGGCTGTCGCTGTAATCCGGTGTTCCTTCTTCGTCGTAGACGACGTTTTCGACAACGGCGCCGGTCTTGATCGCGTCCCAGATTTCCGGTTCGCGTTCACGGGTCAGGTCGATGCATTTCGCGTAGCAGCCGCCTTCGAAGTTGAAGACACCGTTGGGGCCCCAGCCGTGTTCGTCATCGCCGATCAGACGTCTCTTCGGATTGGCGGAGAGAGTGGTCTTGCCGGTACCGGACAGACCGAAGAAGACTGCCGTGTCGCCGTCATCCCCCATGTTAGCCGAGCAGTGCATCGGGAAAACGCCCTTGTCGGGAAGAATCGCGTTCATGACCGAGAAGATCGATTTTTTGATTTCTCCGCAGTACTGGGAGCCGGCGACGAGAATGACCTTCTTTTTGAAGTCGATGATAATCGCGGCTTCGCTGTGAACGCCGTCGATTTCAGGATCGCATTTGTAGAACGGCGCCGCGATGACTGTAAATTCGGGGTCGATTTCTTCGTCGATAGGAGGAGTGATGAACAGATTGTTGACGAACAGGTTCTGATAAGCCGCTTCTGTAACGACGCGCAGCGGAAGACGGAATTCTTCGTCGGCGCCCGCCCATCCGTCGTACACATAGATCTTGCGGTCTTCCAGGTAACGGATCACCTTATTATACAGACGGTCAAAGGTTTTCTGGGAGATCGGAACGTTTACCTTGCCCCATTCGACGACGTCCTGGGATGCGTCGTTATCGACGATATAGCGGTCATCGGGAGAGCGTCCCGTGTATTTTCCTGTCAGTACGGACAGCGCGCCTGTGTCGGTCAGATGACCTTCCTGCTGTGAGAGCGCTTCTTCGATAAGTCTGATTTTATTCAGATTAACGGGTACTTCATCTTTCTGGATACCGAGGTAATTTAAATCTGCTGTTTTCATTGTTCCCCCTGTGGACGTTATCAATTTTGATGGAATAATCCGGCTGTCGCGGACAGACGGTCGTATACTAAGATCATTATCAGAGTCTTAACTGACAGTATAGCACAACGCCTGTCATATGAAAAACGGGAAAGCGGCGGCTTTCCCGTTTAAATATTCACAAAATATGAATAAATATTAATACTGCTTCTTCGAAAGGTCAAGCATTTTCTGCTTGAGTTCGGATTCGATCTGAGCCATTTCCTTTTCGGCATCGGCGCGCTTCTGACGGCCGTCCGCCTGGATCTGCATGACTTCGTCGAATGTCGAAATCAGGTCGCTGTTGGTCTGCTTGAGGGTTTCGATATCGACGATTCCGCGTTCCGATTCCTTCGCGATATTGATGCTTTCCGTCTTGAGCATTTCAGAATTTTTCTTGAGCAGCGAATTGGTCATGTCGGTCACTTCTCTCTGCGCTTTCGCGGCTTCTCCGGAATGGGCGAGACCGAGGGTAAGCGCCATCTGGCTCTTCCACAGCGGGATCGTATTGACGAGAGAGCTCTGGATCTTTTCAGCCATGAGCGTATCGTTGTTCTGGATCTGACGGATCTGCGGGGCCATCTGGAGAGCGATGATCCGGGTCAGCTCGAGATCGTGGATCTTCTTTTCGAACCGGTCTATCATATTCGCGTAATCGTTGGCCGCCTGGGTGTCTTCCTGCAGCTTCGTCTGTTCTGACTTTGCGATGAGTGCGGGCAGTTCGACCGTTCTCGCCTGTTCGAGCTTCTGCTTTCCGGCGAGAATATACATCGAAAGCTCTTTGAAGTAGTCCTTGTTGACATCGTAGAGCTTGTCCAGCATCGCGATATCCTTCATCAGCGTGACCTGATAGTTTTCGAGGGAGTCGACGATGCCGTCCATATTCTTTTCGGCTGTCGTGTATCTGGCTTTCATGGTTTCTATCTTGTTCTTCTGTTTCTTGAACAGTCCCATGAAGCCGCCTTTTTCGTCATCGTCCTTTTCAAAATTCTTCAGCTCGACGACCATGCTTGACAGCATATTCCCAACTTCTCCGAGGTCCTTGCTCTTGACATTGGCAAGAGCGGTATCCGAAAAGTCTGCGATTTTCTTCTGTGAACCGGCTCCGTACTGCATGACCAGGGCGGAATCTGTCACGTCGATCTGTTTCGCAAAATCGGCGACCATTTTCTGCTCCGCCGGAGTCAGCTCCTGCATCTGCAGGTTATCCTGTGTCTGCTCTGCGGGGTTGACAAGCGTCGGTGTCTGCACTTCGCTTCTGGTCAGCTCCAGAGTCGGCGCTGAATCTGTCGATAGGGTGACAGCGGAATTCGCTGTGCTGGTGGTATCGTCGGTCATTTTTTCTCCAATCTTCTGCGGTTTCTATATTTACTTATCTTTGAAATCAGGGTTCTGAAGGCCGTTTCTCGCAAACATCGTGTTCATCACGCTGATATCGGATGAAACGTCGAGAGCCGTGTTCTGGAAAAAGCCGTCGTACATTTTTCTGAACGCGTATTCCACACTGCCGAGGGTTTCTTCGATTTCCTTTTTAGACTGTTTGATGGTCTCGGTCTGCAGCTTCTGGGCGTCCAGGGTATTGTACGTTGTCAGCAGCTTGTCCACCGTAGGAAGGAAATAATCCAGAAAGCTCTTCATATTCGGTATATTTTCAGGATTCTGAAGAATATATTCGTTGATATGGCCGAGAGTCTTTTCAAGGGCTTCCAGCTGTGCATTGAATTCCTCATTGCTCTTTGCAGTTCTGCTGCGCTGGGTTGCGCGCAGTGTTCCGATGGTCGCGTCAATCGCATCCGATGCCGCCTTCAGACTCGGATACTTTTTCGAAAGCTTTGCTTCCTGTTCTTCGCGTTCCTGCTTCTTTCTGACTTCCGCAAGATGTCTGTCGAGATACTCCTTCGCGCCCGGAGACAGGATCAGATAATGATCCTTATAAATCAGCTGGCCCTTCGGAAAGTATTTGATCTCGATAAATTCCTTGACCGCTTTGTAGGTTTTGCGGTCGCTGAGTCCCGAAGCTTCTGAAAGCTCCTTCATCGAGACATAGGGTTCTCCGTGCATCACTTCCCGGAATTCTCTGAACAGCGCCACGCGGTGGTTCAGAGAAAAGCCCTTCAGGATCATGTAAAAGCTTAGTGCGACCGGGACCAGAAGAAAGAACAGGCCCGCCGTCATATGCCCCAGCGTATAGGCTGTCATAACTCCGGCGGCGCACGCCAGCAGAATGATAATGCCGCAGATCAGAAGAACCGGGCCGGATACAGTGCCGGCAGGGCTGGACGTCATCGGCGACAGCTCGCGCTTGCGCTTGGCTTCCAGCCTGCGTTTCTGTTTTTCTTCCTGTGAATCCGAATACTTCTGGACCGCCTCCGTTCCGCTGCTGATAAAAGAGCCGGCAGCTTCGATGGCCGTATCGGCCAGTGAATTGAGTTTTTCGTTTAGTGTACTGAAATCACCGGTTTTCATCGCTTCCGTAAAAGCGTCGGTAATTCCGGTCTTTTCCTGAGATTCTGACATTTCTGTCTCCTTTATCCGTATCTAACTGCGATATAATATTCTCAGTAATACGTACGTTAATCTGCTGTTTTTCTATTATAATACAAATCGATGATGAATAAACTAAAAACGACGTCTGTCTGCCGGTCCGCCAGTATTCAGGGAATGCTCTTTCTTGCGATGATCCTGACGGGGAGCGGAGCGATGTTTTATCTGTATCTGGTCAGGTCCGGCATCGTTGTTCCCGGAATGTGCGATGTCTACAGACTGACAGGGTTTTACTGTCCGGGCTGCGGCGGAACACGGTCCCTGATGTGTCTGCTTTCAGGCGATATCGCGGGAGCAGTGTACTGGCATCCGTTTGTGCCTTATGTCTGTATCCTCTGCGGAGTCTTTTTCGTCAGGTATACGCTGCATCTGTGCTTTCCAAAACGAATCGGGCTGCCGCCGCTATCCGACGGCTGGATAAAAGCAGGTCTGATGATCCTGCTTTCGCAGTGGATGGTTAAAAATATTCTGCTTGTACTCGGCTTCGCATATCTTTCGTGAAGCTGCTGTTGTAATTACGGGAGTAATCATGGTTAAAGGCTTTTCAATTGCGTCTCTTGTTCTGGGCATCCTTTCGCTTGCCTTATGCTGTACGATCTGGCTCGCGCTCTTAATGGCCGTCGTCGGTCTCATACTCGGAATTATCTCGCTGTCTCATGTCTCAGCTTACCACGGTCCTGATCAGAGTGTCTGCAGGGGGATGGCGATTGCGGGAATCGTCTGCTCGTCCATCGGACTGAGCATTGTCCTGATTTGTCTGACATTTGCCGCAGGCGCCGGCGGGTTCAGCGATTTCTATAATACCTGCAGCAGATCGCTGGACGATGTATTCCAGGATCTCAGCTATTCTGTGTCTCTGTAAATGTGAAAAAAGCCTGTCCGCGGACAGGCTTTTTTATTACGGCTGCATATAACCGGCGCTGCGGTAAATTTCATACCACTGGGCGCGGGTAAGCTGTACGTCCGCCGCTTTGCATGCATCGTTGAAATGAGCGATATTGACGGTGCCGATTACAGGCATAAACTGCGCCGGATGCCTGAGAAGCCATGCGATCGCTGTCGCTGCCGGCGTCAGGCCGTATTCTGCGCCGATTTTTTTCAGAGTATCGTTGAGCTCCGGATATTTTTCTCTGTCCAGAACCGACCCTTCGAAGTAGCCGTAGGAAAGCGGTGACCAGTTCTGGATCGTGATTCCTTCCCTCATGCAGTAGCTGACAATGTCAGAATCCCGAACGATTCCTTCGTCATTGAGCATATTCACGTTAATTCCCGATGCGATCATGCCGGCGTGAAGGATAGAAAGCTGCAGCTGATCGGTCAGGATGGGCTGGATCACAGCCGTTTTCAGAAGTTCGATCTGTCCCGGATTCATGTTGGATACTCCGAAATGACGAACCTTTCCGCTATCCTTGAGTTCGAGAAACGCTTCTTCGATATCCGACGGGACCATCAGTGCGTCGGGTCTGTGCAGTACGAGGATATCCAGATAATCGGTGCCCAGACGTTCGAGTATGCCGTCAACGGATGCGAGGATGTGCTCTCTGGACAGATCGTACATCTGACCCGGGATTATTCCGCATTTTGACTGGATGATCACGTCTTCACGCCGGATACCCGCGTCGACGATCGCTTTTCCGAGGACTCGTTCCGAATTTCCGCCGGCATAGATATCGGCGGTATCGAAGAAATCAACGCCCTGTTCGACCGCGTTGGCAACGTAGGAGGCAGCCTGCTTTTTATCGAGCGAATCGATCTTCATGCAGCCGGCGCCGATGACCGGTACGGATAATTCTGATTTTCCAAGCTTAATCGTTCTCATTTTTTTCTCCTGTCTGACGGATCATCAGTCCGTGCCGCATAACTGATGCTTCGATTCTGCCGTTATATTCATTTATACCGTTTTGAAGTGATAATTAATGATAAAAAGTTTAATTATAGAGTAATCATATACCGTATTTATGATAACGGGAGCAGACAGATGATAAAATTAAAACAAATTTGCCGGATGGCCGCGTTTGCGATTATCGCGTCCCTGATACTGGCAGGACTCAGCAGCTATTCCGGCCGCAATGACGGATACCCAAACGTGACGATAGATAATTATCATTCGGGAGACTGCAAGTATGCGTTTAACGGACAGATTGTCGGAAGCAGGAACGGCACGCTCACTCTCCTCAACCCCTGGACAAAGGAGGTGACGACTGTGCCCGACGTTCAGTCGAACTGGTCGGACGTTCTGCCTGCAGAGCGTCTAGTCGTCTACTCAGGCGGTCTGGACAGCAAAATCACAGGAATCGTCAAATTCGATTATTTCAATACGGTTATTTATAACCGGACGATCCTGACGGCGGGCGACGACCTGCGAATCGATCCGACGATTATAAAAATCGGAAAAACCTATTATATGACGTCGACATTGATCAAAGGGACTGTGAATCAAAGCGATCCGAACGCGGAAAACGGCTATTATACGATTGAGATGTATTCTTCCGAGGATCTGAAAAACTGGACTCACATATCGGATATCGCAGCCGCAGAAAATAATCTTGAAGACGTCGATATTATGGCGGACGGAGACGTGATCCGCGTTACCTATGAACGGGAAACACGGGACAAGGCGCCGTCAACAATCCTTCAGGTTTCTTCAGCCGACGGCGGAAAGACATGGAGCAGTCCGGTAACGCTCGTTTCGGAAAATGCAGACAACGAGCCGGCTACCTTTATAAAAGAGGACGGCTCATATTATATGTTTTACAGTTCGGATTATCATGAACCCGGCCGTTCCTATAACGGAGCGAGCGCCTATGTCGCTAAGTTTGACAGCAGCATGAATCCTGTCTCGACCGACGAGCTCATTACGATTCCATCTGACGGAATTCTTCTTTATGAGGCGGCGATAAGGGGGAATCAGGTTCAGCTGCTTTTCGCATCTGACTATCTCGGTTCGGATAATCTTCAGATCCAGACAGTGGCGCTTCCCTGATATCCCGACCCCAGGAAAGGAATTATGCGGATCTGACAGTCAGCCGGGCGCCGGAAGTATCCGGAAGCTGGAAAATGCAGAGAGGAGAGCCCATGGACGATGATTTTATGAGAACGAAGCCTGTTTTCAGGCTGCTGCTGTCGATGGGCGTCCCGATGATGATCTCGATGTTTGCGAATTCTCTGTACAACATTGTGGACAGCATCTATATCGCGAGTCTCGGAACGGAAGCGCTCACCGCACTCTCGCTGATTTATCCGATGCAGAATCTGATTATCGCTGCGGGCGTCGGAATCGGGGTCGGAGCCAATGCGGCGATCGCAAAAAATCTCGGCGCGAAAGACCAGGAAGCGGCGGACCGGTCCGCGATGAACGGATTCGAGCTTGCGCTGATCGCCGCCTTCGTCTGTCTGCTGATCGGCATATTCGGGGTCAGGCCCTTTATCGCGCTGTTCACAGCTGATCCCGTCGTAACGAAATACGCCGTCGATTACGGTGCGATCGTAATGATATTCTCCTTCGGCAATATCCTCCAGGTCTATATGGAGAAGGTGTACCAGTCCGTCGGCCGGATGATGATCACGATGTGCTTCCTGCTCACCGCAGCCGGCCTGAACGCGATTCTCGACCCGATCCTGATATTCGGGCTGTTCGGGGCGCCGGCGCTCGGAACTGCGGGTGCGGCGATCGCTACGGTAAGCGCTCAGATCATCGTCTTCACGTTTTATCCGATCGCTTCTCATTTCCGGCCGATTCCCGTCAAGTTTAAACGTTCCGATATCGGCCTGGACCGGAAGCAGTGCCGGCAGATCCTGAAGGTTGCGCTTCCGTCAGGTCTCACGGTCGGACTGCCGTCGCTTCTGACGTCGGTTCTGAACGGGATACTGATCGGCTTTTCAAATGTCTATGTCGCTGTCCTCGGGATCTATTTCAAGATTCAGACGTTTTTCTACCTTCCGGCCAGCGGCCTCGTTCAGGGGATGCGCCCGATCGTCAGCTACAATTACGGAGCGAAGGAATATGAACGGGTTCGAAAGACCGTCCGGTATGCGATGCTTCTCATTGCGGGAATCCTTGCGGTCGGAACGCTTATCGTCGAGTTTGCTCCCGGCGCGATCCTTTCGCTGTTTCAGGCGGATCCAGATCTTCTGGGAGCGGGATCGGACGCATTCAGGCGGATCGGACTCGGCTTTATTCCGTCCGCTGTCGGCTACGTATGCTGCGGAGCATTCGAAGCGCTCGGAAAGGGGTGGGACAGCCTTGTGGTTTCCGGTACCCGCCAGTTTGCCGCGATCGTGTTTTTTTCATGGATTCTCGCGCCGTATCTCGGAGTAAACGGCATCTGGTTCTCGTTCCCGCTTGCAGAGATCTGCACCGCTGTGCTGGCATTCTGGATGCTGCGCCGCGTCTTCCTGAAAGACGGTATTCTGTCGGGAGCAGGGCCGAATAATCCGATATGACCGCAGGCCGATCATGGACATAAAAAACGGGCCCGCAAAGCGGACCCGTTAAATTCGTCGTCTGATCTGTCTGTAATTGATCTTCCCGCTTATTCGTCGGCGCTGTCGGTCCAGTGGGCCGGATTGATACGGCTTCCCGCCCAGGGGGTCACGATCTCCCGCGTCCGTTTTTCGGAATAGATATCGGTGGCGCTGCGCTTCAGGTGAAGCATCTTGATATACCAGCGGCTCCAGTATTTCGAGAACAATGCCGTCCCCTCCATAAAACCGGGGATCAGAAGGAACCAGTAGTACGGAAACGGGATGTGCTGAATAATCGGGACGTTTCGCGCTCCTGCCATCAGCAGGTAATTCACGCCTGTCACATGGGTCATGATAAAGGCGTTGAACAGCATGACGAAAAATCCGATCCAGGTCTTGTATACCATCTGAAGCGTCGGTATAATACCGGAAGCCATAGGCATCGTCAGCGCGCAGATAATCATCAGCGCATGAGAGGTCATGCTCTGAACAGCCATCAGATGAATGCCGGCATAATCGTAAAAGACCCACAGCGGATACACAAGGACGATCACCCCGCCGTACAGCGCGAGCTGCTGAACGTAGGGATACAGCTTGGGTGATCCGAACAGAACGAAAAACGGAAGAAGCATGCAGATCTGGTTGCAGTAGTCGAAACGGAAGATGGTCAGGCTGAAACCGTGATAATAGCAGTTCCAGCAGATCCGGAAGATCTCAAGACAGAGCATGATTGTCGCGCAGGTCTTCAGAACGTGCCGGCTGTAGCCGATCTCGTCTCTTCGCAGGACCTTTTTCATGACCATTACGATCATGACGGTAAGAAGCCCTGTCAGGATCAGATGCTCCGGAGAGAAGATACGGTTCTGCGGCGCTCCTGTCGGAGCCGCGATATATTTGATATAGAATTGCTGCCAGAATTGTTCCATAATTACTCCTGTGACTGCCGGATTCTCGTAAGAGACGAAAGAATAAATTCAGCATAACTGCTGAAGAATGCTTTGAATTTTTAGCTTTAGATTACATAAAAATACCCAGGCGTCTCATTATTTTAGCATAGAAAACGCCGGGAAGCGGAAACAGTAAGAATTCTGAAGCGGAATCGCACGGATTTCACACTGCGTTTCAGGAAAAAGTATAGCGTAAACGAAATTATAACGATAATAAAACTTAGATAAACAGAACCCGGAGAGATCGGAAATAACGTAAAAATGATCCGGGAACCGGAGAGTACAGGGGGATCGATGGAGATCATAAAACTGACGGAAGAAGAAATTCTGGAGAAGGCGGACCGTATCTGCAGCGTATTAGGCAGGTATGAAAAACCGTGCGTCGCCTTTTCCGGCGGTGCCGACAGCACGCTGCTGGCCTTTTTAGCAGCCAGGAACGGACCGATGGCTGCGATCACCGCTTTCGGACCGATGGTGCCGGAGCAGGAGCTTGAAGAGGCCCGTGAATTTACGAAAAGCCGGAATATTCCCCATGTTGTTTTTCGGGCGGACGTGATGGGACTTCCGGGCTTTGCGGAAAACGGTCCGGATCGCTGCTATCACTGCAAACGGCTTATCTTTACCGCGATCCGTGAGATCGCCTTTCAATACGGATGCGACGTGATCGCGGACGGATCGAACACGGACGATCTGACGGACTACAGGCCCGGAATGAAGGCGCTCAGAGAAATCGGAGCGGTGAGTCCCTTTGTCGAAGCCGGGATCTCGAAGGACGACATCTACGCGATCTCCGAATACTATGCGCTTCCGACGAGCAGAAAGCCGGCGGCCGCTTGTCTGGCATCGCGAATCCCGACGGGAGAACGGATCACGCCCGAAAAGCTGAAAAAAGCCGAGAGCGGCGAAAAAATTCTGAAGGATTTCGGTTTCGAGCGTGTCCGGCTGCGTCTGCTTCATCCCGAAGCCGTAGTCGAGCTGAGTCCGGAGGAGATTCCGCTGTTCGAGGAAAAACGGGACGAGATCGTAAACGCGCTTGAAGACGCGGGCATCCGCGTGTCCGGAACTGCGCGGGCCTACCGCCGCGGCAGCATGAATCTGAACGGCGAAGCAGCCGGGAAGCAGCCGGAAACAGAAGGCCCGAATCGAAATGTGCCGGAACAAAACTAAATCGAAACGCGAGGAGAATATGAAAGACTGGGAGAAACGAAGACAGGAGCGCCGCAGCGATTACGAGGCCGGCAAGAAGTATTCGAAAAAAGCTCTGGAAATTCTGACCGAAACGCCGCAGCCGGAGGATGATGTGCTTGTCGACAGGCTGGCGGCTCATCCGCTCCATTCGAAACAGGCGGAGAATATCCCGTCAGAACCGGAAGGGACGGGAGAAAAGGAAGACCTGTTCGAGTATTCGGATCTGAAATACGCGAAGCCGGATCTTACCCGAAAGAAGCGTAACGGCTTTCCGGAGGTGATCTATTCACCGGGGAAAACGACGAAGCAGATTGTCGGGATCGCCCGCGAGATGACGAGGCGGGGCTGCGGGAACATTATGGCGACCCGCGCGAGCCGCAAGAATTACAAAGGCGTCAAGGCGCTGTTTCCCGACGCGGTCTACTACAGGGACGCGCGGGTAATCCTGATTCAGAACGAGCCGATCCGTCCGTCAGGCGGGACCATCCTCGTCGTTTCTGCGGGAACGTCGGATATTCCGGTGAGTGAGGAAGCGGCCGTCTGCGCGGAAATCATGGGGAACCGTGTCGAACGGCTCTATGACGTCGGCGTCGCGGGTATCCACAGGATACTGGATCAGACGGACGCGCTCAGACACGCCTCGGTGATTATCGTCGTAGCGGGCATGGAAGCCGCGCTGGGGACGGTCGTCGGCGGACTGACCGACGCGCCGGTTATCGGAGTTCCCACATCCATCGGATACGGCGCGTCCTTCAACGGCGTCGCGGCGCTGCTCGGGATGCTCAATTCCTGCGCCTCCGGCATGACTGTCGTCAATATCGACAACGGCTTCGGAGCTGCCTGCGCGGCGTCGAAGATCAACCATACGGCGCTGCTCCACGAGCAGACCGGAAACGAAGCGGAGGATTCCATCGTACCCACAGATTTTTCCGAACAGAATGCGAAAAAGCAGGGCCGTCATGCCCGGAGCAGCGCCGCTGTTTCGGCAGACGCGGATACTGCTTCGGACACAGGCGGGAGCGACGCTTCAGACATCGCGGCAGAAAATTCCGATGCAGAGACAGGCAGCGGACAGCAGAACGGAGGCGCACGTGAAGATTCTTAAAATCGAATGCTTTGCGGGAGCTGCCGGGGATATGTTTCTCGGGGCGTTTGCGGATCTCGGCATGGATATCGGATATCTGGAACGGGAGCTTGACCGTCTCGGCCTGCCGATCCGGCTTGAATTCGAAAAGGAGCTCAGAGAGGGTCTTGCCGGAACGAAATGCCGGGTCATCGATCTGAGCACAGGTCTCGAAGCGGATCGTCACGTGCATAATCCGGGTTCCGATTCTGACAGTCATCCTGAAGATCACGATTTTCACTGTGAACACGGTCACCACGAGCATGATCATCACGAACTCGCACACACGAGTCCGGAACACGACCACGATCATCATGAACACATTCACGAACACGAACATGATCATCACGAACACGGGCATGAACATGAGCATCATCATGATCACGGACATCATCACCATCACGCGCACCGGAGCTTTTCCGATATCCGCAGGATCATTTTCGAATCGACCCTGAGTACGGAGGTCAAGGAGGAAGCGGTACGGGTGTTCGCCCGGCTTGCGCAGGCCGAGGGCCGCGTTCATGGAAAACCGGCGGACGAGGTCGCTTTCCATGAAGCGGGCGCTCTCGACTCGATCGCGGATATCGTCGGCTGCGTTATATGCTTCGACTGGCTGCGCAGAGAAGCCGGTGTCGAGCGGATTTACGTCTCGCCGGTGAATACAGGGACGGGGACCGTACGGTGCGCTCACGGGCTGCTGCCGGTCCCGGTACCGGCCGTTCTCGGGGTGATGGAAGACAGCGGGATCCCGATCTACGGCAGAGATATCGAAACCGAAGCGCTTACGCCGACGGGAGCGACGCTGCTGGCAAGTTACGGGCAGTACGATCCGGATCTGGTGTACGCGCCGTTAAAACGCGGGATCGGCTTCGGCTCGAAGCGGTTTAAGATTCCCAACGCGCTCAGATTGATCATCGGCGAAACGGCCGCGGCGGAGGTCCGGACCGAGCCGGATGTGGAACCGGACGAGGAGATTCTTCAGATCGAGACCCAGACGGACGACATGACGGGCGAGGAAGCCGGTTATCTGACACAGCGTCTGCTGGATACGTCCGGCGTGCTCGACGCGTACTGGACCGGCGTGACGATGAAGAAATCCCGTCCGGGGATGCTGCTCACCGTGCTGTGCAGAAAGGAAGCGCTCGGGGAAGCCTCTGAGATCATCTTCAGGGATTCCTCCGCCATCGGACTGCGGTATTTTCCGGTATCGCGCCTCGTCATGAAGCGGGAGATCGTGTCGGTGGACACTTCTTAC
>CALMRA010000035.1 GCA_937872065.1 uncultured Eubacteriaceae bacterium
GGTTCGGGCTTCCAGAAGAAAAACGTGAGCGCAAATGCGATAACAACCGCAATGCCGACACCGATGGCAGCCGTAATCATGTTGCTTATGTCGCCTGATACCGTATTGATGAAGTTCGGGAAGCCGAAAATACCTGCTCCTCCGATAATATAGCCGGTAAGCTGCATGCCGCCGTAATATGCACCGGCGATGGCAGCCGCGATACAGCTGAAATAGAATGGTGTTTTCCGCGGCAGCGTGACCCCGTATATAGCAGGTTCAGTGACTCCGAAAAGTCCGGAGATCATCGCGGGAATACAGAGATCCTTGAGCTTCTTGTCCTTTGTCTTCAGGTAGATAGCCAGAACGACCGCAGTCTGCGCAAAGGTTGCTCCGAAAAACGGTTCGAGAACTTTGTCATATCCGAGGGTTACGATATTGTTGATTGCAATCGGCGAAAGTCCCCAGTGAAGACCGAAGATAACGAATACCTGCCAGAAGCCGCCGATAATCGCGCCGGCAATAATCGGAGAGAAGTTCATGACTGCAATGACGCCTGCCGAGATCAGATTGGACAGGAAGGTTGCGACAGGTCCGAATACGATAAATCCGAGAATAAGAGCGCAGAGAAGAGTGAACATCGGAACAAGGAAGTTCGCGACAATTTCCGGAACGATCTTCGTGAACCATCTCTGGAAATAGGACGCAATCCAGGTGATCAGAATAACCGGAACGACCGTCGAAGTATAGTTCATCGTGATGACTGGAATTCCAAAGAATGTGAAATAGACCGGCGAAGAGAAAAACGTTCCTTCAAACAATGTGAACAGCGGCTAGGCCGAAGCGGAAAGAGTACTTAGCTGTATGGACGGATAGCACAGCGCCGAGCCGATAACCATCCCCACAAAGGGCTTGACTCCGAATTTTTTAGCCGCCGTATATCCGAGCAGAACCGGCAGGAAGTTGAACAGCGAATCGCCGATCGCATTAAAGAGGAGATACTCACCGCTGGTGTTCGCGTACCATCCGAGAGCGACAAACAGTGCGTTGAAGCCCTTGGTCATACCTGCCGCACATAAGACGCCCAGGATAGGCTGGATGATTCCCGATACCAGATCGATAAAGGCATCCAGCGGATTCATGTGTTCCTTTTCTCCGGTATCCGCCGGCTGAGAATCGGTACCGATTCCCGCTTCTTCGCAGACATCCGCATAAACAAGAGGTACGTGATTTCCGATAACTACCTGATACTGTCCCCCGGATTTCATAACGGTGACGATGCCGGGATTGTTTTTGAGCGCATCGTCGTCTGCTATGCTTTCATCCTTCAGCTTAAAACGCAGTCTTGTGATACAGTGTGAAAGAGATCTGATATTTTCTTTTCCACCGACATCGACAATGATCTGCTGTGCTAGTTTCTGATACTTCCCCATTTTTTCTCCCTGTCATTTTTATTTAAATCTGATTGATCGGCCGTAGGGTCGACAGTCACCGGCAGTTACGGACCGTTCTCATCGTGCACTTGAGTTCTCCCGGTGATCTGTATTTCTTAAGTTAATTATATTTAGCTGTGGGATTATAAACAGTCGCCAAAAAGCTGCAGATCTCCATAAGAAAAACTTTGAGTGTCTGAGACAAAAAAGAGACCTCATCCGGTCTGCGGATAAAGTCTCTCTCTGTAAGGAGGAATCTTATGTATTCATTACCTATTTTCTGATATTGGCTTCACATTGCCTGAGCCGCCTGTCCGGCCATTTTTGCCGTATCGGGCAGGAAGAACGCAAGGACTGCGACGACGACCATCGCTCCTCCCGCATACATGAATAATGTGTTAAAATTACCGCCTGCCAGCGGAACGAACACATAGGTCGGAAGTACGACTGCACCGAGAAGCTGAAGCGTACTGGTGAAGCCGCCGGCGGTTCCCGCGTACTTCGGGCCGATCCCGGGCAGCTGGACAGGAAGGCTCATCAGCAGCGGCATAAGTCCGCTGATACAGAAGCCTGTGATAAACAGACAGATTCCAAGCACCGGTCCGACCGGAGCCAGCCATGAAAAGCAGGATCCGATACCACCGACGACACAGGCGCCGATCATCAGCGGTTTATTGCTGCCCAGTTTTCCCGCCAGAACCGGCATGAATATCGCGCCGCACAGACTGCCGATGGTCATAATCGAGCTGAAAAGGCCTGCGGTAACCGAGTCCGTTCCTTCCGCCGTCAGAGCGGTCGGCAGAAAAGACGTGAGCAGTACCGTATTGACCATGATTCCGACAAGACAGAATGCCATGATCCAGATCGAACGGTTTCTGACTACCACCTTCAGTGATTCCGTTACCGACACGCCCGGCACATCCTGTTGAGGCTTCTCAGACGGCGTATTTTTCATGAACAGTATGCAGACAATCGCCGCCGCGACACCGAGAACGGCTGTAATCACAAAGACAGTGTGAATACCCGGCAGCATCGCAGTCGTTCCGATTCCGACCGCCATGTCAAGAGTCGAGAAGGCCAGATAAATCCCCATCATGGTTCCGACTTTTTCCGCCGGGAACCAGCTTCCGATTATTTTTCCACTGTTCGCATTCAGAAATGCGGCGCCGCATCCGGCAAGGATCATGCTCAGATACAAAGGCATATAGCTGTTCGTATACACGCGCCAGCACAAGCCGGCCGCACTGACAATAAAACCGGCAATCAGAACCTGTCTGACGCCCATCTTGTCTGAGATCACGCCGCTTAGCAGACTGAATATAATCGCCAGTGTCATCGGAGCCGTGTAGACACTCGTGAACTCTCCGGCTGTGAGCTTATAGCTGGTCATCATATCACCGGCAATCGGTGACAGCTGATACTGCGCATAATTCGGAACAAATATCGCGAATGAAATCACTGCGAGAATAACCCAGCGGTAATTTTGAGCTCTGTTATTCATTTTTTACTCCTGCCATTCTGATTTTCTCCCCCTGCATTTTCTGCCGAAATTACATCATTGATGTAACCCTTTTCGTTTCTTCTATTGTAATAGCAGATTAATCGTAATTAAATACGGCACGAGCGCAGAAAAATCGGTCATCTATGCTGCAGCGATGTAGCATAGTCATACTCGGACATGATAAATTTATAAATGAGCAGAAGATGCTTAAAGCCGTTTTAAATGCCTGCAATGTTTTAGAAAATAGATGGTACTGGAGAATTGGAACGTGAACTTGTCGCAGAACGTCATTTTATATCAGCTGAAACAGAAAATTGACTCCCTTCAGACTTCAGGGGCGCATTCCGCTAAACAATACGGGCGCCCTGTTCTGTTTGAGGAAGCTTCCACACCTGACAGTCATGTAGTACTGATAAGCAGCGCTTCCGAGCTCAAATATATACTCGATCACTGCGGCCGGTTCGAAGACAGTCTGCCGGTATGCACTGCCGGAATAAGACCGTCAGGAGAGACGAAAAGTATTCCCTGTCTCTATTTCAATGAGGATGTTCCGCTCAATACCGCACTGAATCTGCTGCAGGATATTTTCATGAAATTTGACAGCTGGGAAAAATGTCTGTATGAAACCTCCGGAGAAAACGGAGACTTTCAGAAACTGATCGACTGCTGCGAGGATATTATCGAGGTCCCTTTATGTCTGATGGATTCGCAGTTTAAATATATCGCCCAGTCCAGACTGTCCAACGCGACGACAGCCGCGGAATTCATGGACGCGACAAATAAAATGAGTCCGGATGCCGTAAACGACCTGTTATCGAACAAGGATTTTAATTCCCATTATAAGGAACGGCACAGTATTGTATATTCCTTTTCTACGGGCAGCGGGGTTTCCTGCAATATCTTTTATCACAACACCTATGTCGGAAGAGTGATTTTACAACTAGATATAAGCCGGTCGGCAGAGAAAAATTACTATCTTGAGACATTGGAAATATTAGCCGGTTACGTGCAGCTTCTTTATGAAAGAAAACTCTCTTTTGAAAAGGATCCTGTTTTGAAGAACAGGCTCATCACCTGCATCCTGGACAGTCTGGACGGCAGACCTGTCATATATGAAAAATGGGCCTCTATCCGGCTGGAAAACAACTGGAGCATCAGCGACCGCTTCTGTCTTGTGCAGCTGCGCTCAAATCCCAGATATGACAAAACACTCTACACTGAGTATTTAAGGAAACACTGATAAATAAGCCTATAGAACTCCGCGGATAAAATTACAAC
>CALMRA010000036.1 GCA_937872065.1 uncultured Eubacteriaceae bacterium
TGGTCCTTGCCGGCTTTAAGCTTTCGAATTCCGCTTCCTCCGGAATTATGACTGTTCTGCCTGTCATTCTGATCGCAGCGGGGATCGCCGTTCTGGCTTTCCTGTGTATCGGCAGACTGCGCAGACAGCGTCAGAATCCAAAAAAATAAAAAGCCGCCGTATAAACGGCGGTATTTTTGTATTCGGTTAAAAAACTGCGACGACGAGCATCCGGTACAGCGGAAACGCTACGAGATCCAGCAGCAGCAGCGCCAGCATCGGTGAAAAGTCGAGTCCTCCGATACATGAGACCCTGCGAAGCGGAGCCAGCATCGGTTCCGTTACGGAATAGATAAAGCGGATAATCGGATTGTCGCGTGAGACGGGCAGCCATGAGACCAGCACGCTCACAAGAAGCAGGAAGCTGATGATCCTGACGAGGATGCTTCCGGCATAGAGCAAAATTGCCTGCATTTAATTTATTCTTCCCAGTTGAGAATCTGAGCGGAATAGCTTGTATCGGGTTTGTCCATTTCGGTCGATACGGAAACCTGTTTCGGGGCCAGAATAAACACGGATTCTGCGATCCGGTTAAGCGAGCCTTCCAGCGCGAAAACCGCGCCGCTCAGAAAATCAAAAATCTTGCGACCTTCTTCAAAATCTGTCTGTTTCAGATTGACGACGATCGTCTTTTCCATTTTCAGTTTATTGACAATATTCGGAGCTTCGTCAAATGTTTCCGGGTCCAGGACGAGAACGTCCGCAGAACCGTAATTCGTATTCTGTACAGGAGCTGACTGACGAATCGGCTGATCCATCACTTCTTCTTCCTGATAATCGTCTTCGTATTCTTCATCGTCATTCGGATCGTCAAGATCTTCCATTCCGAAAATATTGATCAGCTTATCCTTGAAACCTTCGTTCGCCATAATCTACCTCACTCGCTGAAAATTTTACTGCCGATTCTGACGAGATTCGCTCCCTCTTCCACGGCTATCGGATAGTCTCCTGACATCCCCATCGAAAGATATCTCATCTCAAGATTATCATATCTATATTCGTGTTTGATTTTATCATAGATCGTTGAAAGCTGACGAAAAACTTTGCGGATCTGATCCGTATCTTCGGTATTCGGCCCCATTCCCATGATTCCGAGCACTCTGACATTTTTCAGCTCCGGAAGATCGTTTATCCAGATCTGCGTCTGATCCTCTGTAAAGCCGGTTTTCGACTCTTCTCCCGTCAGATTGTACTCGATCAGGATATCGCTGACGATTCCCGCCTTCGCGCTCTCAGAATCGATTTTCTTCAATATACGCTCGGAATCCACCGATTCGATCAGAGCGGCCCGGCCCACCAGCTGGCGGACCTTGTTCTGCTGGAGGTGACCGATAAAATGCCACGTCACAGGGGTCTTGATGATCTCCTGCTTGCGCAGCAGGTCCTGAACCTTGTTCTCCGCGATCGTATCGACGCCGCACCGGATGACTTCTTCCGTCTCTTCGACGGAATGATACTTCGTCACGGCCACGAGCCGGACGCCCTCCGGCAGTTCGCTCCTGATCTGATCAATATTATTCTTAATCGACACTGCTTCCTCCATTATGGAAAAACCTTGATCGTAAGTCCGTTTTTCAGTCCGGAATTATCAGCCTTTTTCAGAACGGCCTTTCCGCCGTCATAACGGTCGACGGTCACTTCGATCTGCTCGGTGAAGTAGCCTTTTTCTTCGGTTCTGAGATACGTCTTTCCGTCCTGACGGATAATCGCACTCTGAGGTACGATCCATGCGTTGAAGCTCTGAACGTTCAGAGTCGCGCTGTGCTTGTCGTCAGTGACGAAATCCGCGATCTTGTCTTTGATCATCAGCACGATGATCTTTTTGCCTTCCTCCGTCTTTTCATTGACGAAATAGGCCGTGTAGCTTTTCTTGTTGTATTCGAACGAAAGCTCCGGGTACTGGCGCAGCATGTCGACACGCGATACGAGGTATTCGTAATAATCGTCGTCCGACATTCCCTGGGCATTCGTATCCTTGAGCTTCTTCATCCCTTCCTCGCCCTGAACAGACACGGTATCATCTACGACGCACACGGCATAGAGATGATCGTTGCTGACGGATTTGATGCCGGCAGTCTGATCGCTGCCAAGCGAATCCAGATCCTTCAGGAGATTCAGGTCCAGCTGTCCGAGCATCGCCTGACTGGCGCCCTGCTCGTACTGAGTGATGTACGGATAGATATAGCCGGTATTCATCGTTGCGATCTTGTCCAGCGTGATCTCTCCGGCCGAGGCGGTATTCAGTCCCGCATACGTTGTCTTCTGTGCCTGAAGCTCAGTCTGAGTTTCGCCGCAGTACTGGGCTGCCTGAAGCAGGAAATTCTTTTTATTGACGTTGTCCCTGCTGATCGCGCTGACCGACGTGAACGTATCGTCCATACCGTCGGAGAGAAGCGACCAGTCCTCGTAGTAATGACCGCTGATAAGCGTATCGATGGTTTCAGTCTGGGTCTGTACATAGGACGCGGATATCGTCATCGGCTGCTTCGTCAGCGACTGGTAGCTGTTCATCTTCGTACCCGGATCACAGTTCAGATCGGATGCCGTAAAATCGTCGACCTCCAGGAAGCCTGTATCTTTAAAAAAGTAGAACTGCACGGATACCGGGTCCGTATATTTTTCCGTTTCGAGGATCTGTCTCTGCGAGGCTCTCCAATAGCCTGCGAATATGATCGCGGCAATTAAAAAAACCAGCAGACCGATCAGAAAGTTCTTTCTCTTGCTGAGTTTTCGTTTCAGCTCGCGGTTTTGCTGGCTCATAAATTCCTCTTATGAATCGTATTAAATTTTGTATCATTTATTTCTTCAATTACTGAAAAATAAATGGTCCGGATGAGAGGATTTGAACCTCCGGCCCCATGAACCCCATTCATGTACGCTACCAAACTGCGCTACATCCGGACACAAAATTTATTATACATGGTCTCAGTTCTTACTGCAAGCTTTTTCCGGAATAAAATTTTCCGGCATGATCTCGGTAATCACCGGGTTGTATTTAGATTTGAACGCCCCTCTTTTTTCCATCATATGAATGAAAAGATAAGAGACCGCGATAAAGAGGATGCCGGTCCAGAAAGATGCGAGCACCTGATCGAAGCCGAGTCCGGGACCGAAAATCCATCCCAAAGCTCCGCCGATAAGCATCATGACCAGCGGGATCCCGTAGGCGATCCCGGTTGCCTTCATGACGTTCGTAAATTCCATTTCGACCGCGACTTCGTCCCCGGGCTTCGCGCCGGCCTGATTTTCGGCTGACGCTTCCATCGTCAGATTTTCCCGGCCGACCTGGCAGGCGCCGCAGTCGCCGCACATCGCCGAACGGGCGATGGTGACCTGCGCTTTTCTTCCGTGAACGGCGGTAACCGTCCCGTATTCCTTCATATCGTTAACCTTTATAACGCGGCCGTTTCCGGCCGCGGTTTTGTCAAATCGTGTCGTCCAGCGCGATCCCGAGATCGATAAGCTGATCGAGCTCCGCTGTGCCTGGAGCTCCCGACATCAGATCCCCGTGATTCTGGGTCTTCGGGAACGCGATGACGTCGCGGATATTGTCGATATCCATGAGCATCATGACCAGACGGTCCAGACCGAACGCGAGTCCGCCGTGAGGCGGCGTGCCGTATTTAAGCGCTTCGAGCAGGAAGCCGAACTGTTTCCAGGCCGTTTCCTGAGACATGCCGATCGCCTTGAACATCTTTTCCTGAACATCCTGATTGTGGATTCTGATGGATCCGCCGCCGAGCTCGACGCCGTTTACAACCATGTCGTACGCGTCCGCGTGAACCAGCTCCGGATGTTCGTCGAGCAGATGCAGATCTCTGTCCAGAGGCGCGGTGAACGGATGGTGCATCGCGGTATATCTGCCCTGTTCCGCATCGTATTCGAGCAGCGGGAAGTCGATGACCCACAGAAAATTGAACTGGTCCTTCGGAATCAGCTCGAGTCTTTCCGCCAGCTCCAGACGCAGCTGTCCGAGAGAAACCTCGGCAATTTCGTCGGTATCCGCAACGATAAAGACCATATCGCCGTTTTCAGCTCCCATGCGTTCGAGGATCGCGTCCTTTTCGGCGTCGGAGATAAACTTCAGGATCGGAGACTTCATTCCCTCTTCCTTGACGTCGATCCACGCGAGGCCCTTGGCCTTGTAGACCTGAACGTGTTTTTCGAGGTTTTTCAGCGTCTTTTTCGACAGCTTGTCCTGGGCGTTCTTCGCGTTGATCGCGCGTACGGAGCCGCCCCGGGCAACTGCGGACGCGAACACCTTAAAATCTGAATCCTTGACGATATCCGAAATGTCGGTCAGCTCCATGCCGAAACGGGTGTCCGGCTTGTCTGAGCCGTAACGCGCCATCGCTTCGTCGTAGGTCATGATCGGGAACGGCGTTTCAAGTTCGATTCCGCGGATTTCACGGAAGATTTTCCTGATCAGTCCTTCCATGATGGGCAGGATATCTTCCTTGCGTACGAAGGACAGCTCCATATCGATCTGGGTGAATTCAGGCTGACGGTCCTGTCTTAAGTCTTCGTCACGGAAGCATCTTGCGATCTGATAATAACGGTCCATGCCCGAGATCATCAGGATCTGCTTGAACAGCTGCGGACTCTGAGGCAGGCCGAAGAAATGGCCCTTCTGGACGCGGCTCGGAACGAGGAAGTCACGGGCGCCTTCCGGCGTCGGCTTTCCGAGTACAGGCGTTTCGATTTCGCAGAACCCGTTTTCGTCGAGATAGTCGCGCGTGTGCTTCATGACCTTCGCACGGGTCATCAGCGTGTTCTGATTCTTCGGTTTTCTCAGATCCAGATAACGGTATTTCAGACGGACCGTTTCGTTTGACGTGTCGTCGTCGGTGATATAGATCGGGGGCGTCTGCGCCGTATCGAGAATTTTGATGCTTTTGACCTGGACTTCGATATCGCCGGTCGGAGTATTGGGATTTACAGTTTCTTCGCTTCGCGCGACAACCTGTCCTTCGACTTCGAGAACGTATTCCGAACGTACCTTTTCAGCTTCCTTCAGAGTATCTTCGCCGGACTGATCGTTGACGACGAGCTGGATCTTGCCCGAACGGTCTCTGAGGTCGATAAAGAGAACGCCGCCGAGATTGCGGCGGGTATCCGCCCATCCGGCCAGTCTGACCTCTCTGCCGATATCGGCCTTCCCCAGTTCTCCGCCGAGAGCTGTTCTGTAACTTGTTTTCATTCTTCCTCCAGTATGTGCTGCGGCTGCCCGCTTTGTTTCGATGATTCGCCGAATATTTTCGGCTGTTCGACTATTAAGAATATCAGATTACCCGTAAATTATCAATGACGCCGGATTCGAGATAGCTTCTGTAAACCGCGAGCTTCTTTTCGAGCAGTTCCTCCGGCCGGGAATTGTAGGTCCTCAGGTCCTTTACGGTAAATACCCTGTCGAACCGGTCGGCTCCCGCGTCGAACAGCTTGCCGGAGCTTCCCGCGCCGATGCCGAGGATGGTCTGCTCTTCCGCCATCATCATGATGTTGTAGTAGCTTTCGTGACCCGGCCGGGTCCATCCGATATTTTCGCCGTTTCCGATGGTGTATTTCTGACGGTACATATAGTAAGGCAGGTAGCCCGCGTCCGTCAGACGCTCCCGGATCTCTCCGAAGAATCCCGGACGGAAGCGGCTGCTGTCGCCGGTTCCGTTTTCAAGCTTGACCCGCGTGCCCTTCTTCACCGCAAGATCGTGCACCGTGATATTTTCGGGATTCATCGCGATCACCTCGTCCAGCGAACGCATAAAGTCCGCTTCGGATTCCTCCGCAAGCCCGAGAATCAGATCCATATTGACATCGAAGTCCCCCGCCCGGCGGATCTGTCCGTAGACCTCTCCGACCTTTTCCGGCGGATAAAGACGGTTTACGGCTGTGAGCGTATCGGCGTTCATGCTCTGAGGGTTCAGACAGACTCTCGTGACGCCGTGGTCCGCCAGTACCCGCAGAAGCTCCGGTCCGGTGGTATCGGGACGTCCCGCTTCAAAGCAGAATTCCCTGAGATTTCCGAGATCGAAGGCTTCCTCCAGCACCTTCAGAAGCCGGTCCGCCTCGTCCGGCGCAAGCACCGACGGCGTTCCGCCTCCGATATAGACCGAGTCGACAACGCAGCCGTATTCTTCGAACAGCTTTCCGGTCTGCCGGATCTCGTTCTCCAGCAGCGGCAGATAATCGGTGAGCAGACACCGCTTCTTATCGAGAACCGTGGAGACGAAGGAGCAGTAGCTGCACTTCGCTGGACAGACAGGGATGCCGACGTACAGTGACAGAGTTTTCGGACGCCAGGACGCGATTACAGGCTCCTGAAGCGCATCGATTTCAGCAGCAAGGCGCACATTGCCGGGACTGAGCAGATATTCGGTCTCAAGAAGCTTCTTCGTATCTGCTTCAGGGAATTTCTTCGCAGTCTTCTGATAAAAGCGCACGGGCTTTACGCCTGTCAGGATTCCCCACGGAAGGGATCGCCCGAAGTAATCCGCCAGGACCCGGTATATCGCCCGCTTGATCTGCTGCTCCTCTGTCAGTATTCCGTCTGGATCGATCCCCTCCGTTATTGAACGGTTTTTCTCCGGACTGCGGGCGTCGGCAATCTCGATCCTGATTACGCTGCCGTTATCCCTGTTCCCGCCCTTCGCTTCCGCAGAACTGTCGATCGATACCGTCAGTTCCGAATCGTCTTCGGTTCCGTCCGCCCGCCCTTCCGGCTCGAACTGCTGAATCAGTTCTCTTGCCGGACGGGATGCCGCTTCGTCTGTTCGTAGTCTCATTTTCGTTTCCGTTATAAAAAAAGACCTGCAGCGCAGGTCTGTATTGTTTCCTGTTTATCTGTTGATGAACGGGTTGGTCCTCTTTTCCTGACCCACCGTCGTGATTCCGCCGTGTCCCGGCAGGATCTGGGTATCGTCCGGAAGCGCCGTGATCTTGTCCAGCGAATGCATGATATCCGAATAGCTGCCGCCCGGAAAGTCCGTCCGTCCGATCGATCCTTCGAAGATCGTATCTCCCGAGAACAGAATGCCGCTGCCGTACAGGCAGATGCTTCCCCGGGTATGTCCCGGCGTCTCGAGCACTTCGAGCTCTTCGTCAGGCAGCACGCGGATCTTGTCGCCGGGCTTAAGCAGAACGTCTCCGCCGGCCGTCTCGATCGGTTCTCCGAGCATGCCGGACAGATTCTTCTGCGGGTCTTTCAGCAGATCGTTTTCTGTTTCCGCGATATAAACCTTTGCTCCCGTCGCCTTTCTCAGTCGTTCGACGCCGCCGATATGGTCGAAATGGGCGTGGGTCAGAACGATGCCCGTAAGCTTGAGATCGTGTTCCTTCAGATAGTTTTCGTAGCTCGCGTCGTCCCTCCCGGGATCGACGATAAACGCCTCTTTCGTCTGCGGGTCAAAGCCGACGTAGCTGTTGGCCGAACCCGGTCCTTCCTGAAATACTGCTAAATGCATCGCTGCCCTCCTGATTCTGATTCGAAAATCAGCTGCGGTATACGCTTACCACGCTGCTCAGCTTCTGAAGATTCTTCATCAGCATCGTCAGCTCGCGGACGGATTTGACCTCGCATTTCACATGATAGTAATCGAAGCCTTCACTCGTCCTCGTATTCATCGACGTGATGGGCACCCCGAGATCGTAGAAGATCTTCGAAACGGTGATGAGTCCGCCCTTGGTTTCGCTCGTCTGGATATTCACCTGAGCGAGGAAGCTGTCGGCGGTTTTGTGTCTGTTCCACTCGACCTCGATCAGACGGTCGTGGTCGGCGACTGCCGTAATATTCGGACAGTCCGCCCGATGAACAGAAATACCCTTTCCGACCGTGATATAACCGACGATGGGATCGCCGGGGACCGGATTGCAGCATTTCGCAAAATGAACGTCGATATCTCCCTGTCCGGCGACAAATACCGAACTGTCGGAGTTTTTCTGGGCCTTCGGCTTCGAGAGCGTGAGCACCTGTTCTTCATCGGGAAAGAGCTTCGGGTACATCAGCCGCAGCTTCTGGATCACGACGCTTACCTTGATCCCGCCGTAGCCGATGGCGGCCAGCAGGTCGCGCAGGTTCTTGTAGCTGAGCTTTTCCGCCGTTTCCACCAGATACTTTTCGGTGATCGCGCCCTCTGCGGCTTCGTCTTTTCTGACCTCAGCCTCGAGAAGCGCGCGGCCCTTGACGATATTTTCTTCTTTTTCCGCCCGTTTGAAATACTGGCGGATCTTGTTCTTCGAATGCGCCGATTTGACGAAGGACAGCCAGTCCCGGCTGGGACCGTGGGAGGCCTTCGACGTCCGGATCGATACGATATCGCCGGTCTTGAGCACGTGATTGAGCGGGACGATCTTCCCGTTCACCTTCGCGCCCACACAGTTGTTCCCGATATCCGAATGGATACGGTACGCGAAGTCGATGGGACAGGAACCCGCCGGAAGCTCGACGATCTCCCCGTTCGGGGTGAATACGTAGACCTCCTCGTTGAGCAGGTCCGTCTTCATCGTATCCATAAACTCGCCGGCGTTGGCGAAGTCGTCCTTCCATTCGAGCATCTGACGCAGCCAGGCGATTTTGTCCTCGAAACGTTTTTCCTTGCCCCTGCCTTCGGTCTTTCCTTCTTTGTAGCGCCAGTGAGCCGCTACGCCGTATTCGGCGATTTCGTGCATTTCCTTGTCGCGGATCTGGATCTCGAAGGGATCACCGTTAGGTCCGATTACCGTCGTATGGATGCTCTGGTAACCGTTGGCCTTCGGCGTCGCGATATAATCCTTGAAACGTCCCGGAATCGGGTTCCACAGCGTGTGGACGATGCCCAGGGCAGAATAACAGTCCGATACGGAATCCGTGATAATCCGGATCGCGAACAGATCGTAGATATCGTCAAAATCCCGTCCCTGGGACGTCATCTTCCGGTAGATACTGTAAAAATGCTTGGATCTTCCGTAAACCTTCGCTTCGATTCCCTGAGACGCAAGCTCCTTTTCGATGATGGTCGTGATCCGTTTGACGAATTCCTCGCGCCCTTTTTTCTTAAGCTTGACCTTCTTGACCAGATCGTAATATGCGTCCGGTTCCAGGTATTTCAGTGACAGATCCTCAAGCTCCGCCTTGATGGACTGGATCCCGAGACGGTTGGCGATAGGCGCGTAGATATCCATAGATTCCCGCGACTTTTCGATCTGCTTTTCGGGCTTCATATAGTTGAGGGTCCGCATGTTGTGAAGACGGTCCACCAGCTTGATAATGACGATCCGGATATCCTGCGAGGTTGCGAGAACCATCTTGCGGAAATTTTCCGCCTGGTTTTCTTCCTTCGACTGATATTCGAGACGTCCGATCTTGGTCACGCCGTCCACCATGTTCGCGACATCCTGCCCGAACAGTTCGGCGATTTCTTCCTTTGTCGACGGCGTATCTTCGACGACATCGTGGAGCAGAGCCGCCGTTACGGTCTCCGCATCCATATGATACTGGGCGAGGATATAGGCGACCGAAACCGGATGAATGATATAGGGTTCTTCCGATCTGCGCTTCTGTCCCTCGTGCGCTTTTTTCGCATATTCGTAAGCACGCAGAATGAGGTCGAGGTCGTCATCCGGATGATTTTCGTGTACGAGAGCGATGACGGAGTCCATTTTTCTGTCTACTGCTGTGTCTTCGTTCATGCTGTCTCCTTTCGCTCTTCCGGTGCTTTCAGACCGGGAACCGGCCTGTACGCCGGTTAAAATTCGTAGGTTACGAGGCTGTCTACTTCATAGCCCTTCAGGTGTTCTCTTCCCTTAAGTCCCGTCAGCTCGATCAGGAACAGCATGCCGACGACTTCCCCGCCGAGTTCTTCGACGAGCTTTGCGGCCGCATGGATCGTCCCGCCTGTCGCGAGCAGGTCGTCGATGAGGATGACACGGTCGCCGGGCTTGATCGCCTTCGACTGGATTTCCACGGTATTCGTACCGTATTCGAGATCGTAAGTACGCGAATGGACTTCGCCGGGCAGCTTATTGGGCTTGCGGATCGGCACGAGCCCGAGTCCGAGCTTGTAGGCCAGCGGGCTTCCGAAGATATATCCGCGGGATTCGGGAATCCCGACAAGATTCGCATCCATCGTCTTCGCGATATCGTAAAACTGATTGACGACATACTGGAACGCTTCGCCGTCAGCAATCAGGCTGTTGATATCCTTGAAGCTGATGCCTTCTATCGGATAATCCTCAAATATGTCGATTTTTCCTTTAAGATCCATTCTTTCTCCCCCGGTCTGCATCCAGCTCCGTTACGATCCGGTACAGACGATTCTTTTCTATATTGGTTTTTCCGTTCTGCGGAACGATCTGTGCTGAAATTTCGGCTCCGTTGAAATCGTACTCGATGAGACCCGCGGACCTGAGCACCGCCAGAGCGGCTCCGAGTCCGGCCGGCGTCATATTCGAAGCCTTGAGCAGTCCGGCTGTCTCGATCGTGCCGTTTCTGCGCAGCACCGTGAAAACCGCGGCGCATTTGTCGCGATCCGTTCCGAAAACGGTCTGAGCGGCCTTCGGCCGGTAGCTTCTGACATATTCCGAGAATAAATAAACAGGCTTCTGCGCGTTTTCGAGCTCTTGAGCCATTTTCGCAGCAGCCTGTACGTCCTCAAACGGAGAAGCCTTTAAATCTTTCACGTTAAATTGTACAGTCTTTGACCCGTTAAAGCAATTCAATTCTGCCCGGCCCAGAACTGCAATCGCAGACATGTTAAGCTCTTCCGCCGTGTTTCCCAGGCCGAAGCCGACGCATCGAAGCCCGCCGGTTTTGAAGGAAAGATGGCTGCCCTCGCGGCCCATTCGCCGGACCGACGCAGGAAAAACGGGAGCCGCGAGAAGAACCGGTGCGGGATTCCCGATTCCGCAGGGCTCGAACGCCGCGAGCTTCTCAGTCAGGGTCTCGTCGCAGTCGACGGGACGGATACGGCAGTCGAAGCGGCAGCGTCTGCTGAGCAGCGGTTCGATATCCGTCTCTCTCGCGTAGCTGCACAGCCGATCCCGAAGAAGGGGCATACGTTCGCGCCGGATCGAAAATCCGGCCGCCTGTTCATGTCCGCCGTAGTTTTCGAACAGCTCGGCGCAGGACGACAGCGCTTCGAATATATTGAAGCCTTCGATGCTCCGGCAGGAGCCTCTGAGTATCTCTCCGTCTCCGCCGGCGATGACCACCGGCCGGTACCAGATGTCCTGAAGTCTTGAGGCTGCGATTCCGATCACGCCGGAATGCCACCCGTCCCCCGACAGCACCATGACAGGATCCTCCCAGAGCTCACGCTCTTCGACGACGGCCTTCGCCTCGCCGACGATCCGCTCTTCGATCTGCTTGCGCTCTTCATTCTCTTCGAACAGTTCCTTCGCCTGCATTTCGATCTGATCGGGATCCGGATCTTCGCCGGCCAGCAGCGCGATCACCTTGTCCGCTTCGCCGAGCCGCCCCGGAGCGTTGAGCATCGGACCGATCCGGAACCCCAGGGCTCCCGCCGTTACCGTCTCGATCTGACTGACCTCGATAAGCGCGGCAAGGCCGGGATTGACCGGGAACTCGTTCATCGAGTCGATTCCGACCGATGCGATCACGCGGTTCTCATCCCTGAGCGGGACCAGATCGGCTACGGTCGCCGCAGCCGCAAGCTGCAGGTATTCCGTCAGATCGGAGTCCGCCCCGAACGCCGTATCCAGCGCCTGAACGAGCTTGAAAGCCAGTCCCGCACCGCACAGCTCCGAGTACGGGTAAACGGAATCCCCGCGTTTCGGATCGATGACCGCAAGGGCTTCCGGAAGCTTTCCCTGGGGCTCGTGATGATCCGTGACGATCAGATCGATTCCGTTTTCTTTGAGCCACTCCGCTTCCCTGACCGACGCGATCCCGTTGTCGACGGTCACGATCAGCGAAGCCCCCTGCTCCTTCAGTGACTCAAGCGCCGGAATATTCATTCCGTAGCCTTCCTTCAGACGGTTGGGCGTATAGACCTGCGTTTCGATCCCGCAGTCCTGGAAATATCTTTTGAGAATCGAACCCGCGCAGGTCCCGTCCGCATCGTAGTCCGCGTAGATCCAGATCTTCTCCCCGTTCTCCGCAGCCTGCAGAATCCGGCCTACTGCGGGCTGGATATCCGGCAGCAGAGCCGGATCGTAAAGTCCTTTCAGGGAGGGGTTCAGAAAAGCCCGGATCTCGTCCGGATCGTCGATGCCTCTCGCGTCGAGGATGGAAGCGGTAAGCAGATCGGTATCCGCTTCCTGTGCTGTTCTTCGTATTTTTTTCGGGTCCGCGGGACTTTTTCGTCTCGGCACCCATAGGTTCTCGTTATTCATAATTACCCTGATTATACCAGTCAGGTTGCCAAAGAAAAAAGCGGCCGCGGAGAATTTCTCCGGACCGCTTCATATTCAGACAACCGGCTGTTTTTTCGCCTTCTTGACCGGTTTCTTATTAGTCTTCTTTTCCGTGAAATGCGGGAATTTTTCCTGCAGCACGAGCCAGATCGGGCTTGCGACCCAGATTGACGAATAGCAGCCGGAAATAATCCCGACGATCAGCGGCAGCGCGAAGTTCTGAATTTCGGTGACGCCGAAGATATACAGCGAAACGATCGCCAGCAGCGTCGTCACGACTGTGTAAATGCTTCGCTTGATCGTCTGGGTGACGGACACATTGACCAGCATATTCTTATCCAGAGTATACAGACCCATCCGCTGATTTTCGCGGATACGGTCGAATACGACGATGGTATCGTTGATGGAGTACCCCAGAATGGTCAGGATCGCCGCGATAAACGGCGTGTTTACCTGAATCTGAAACAGCGAGTAGAACCCGATCAGATTCACCATATCGAAGACGAGGGCAAGCACCGCGGATATCCCGAAGAACAGCTCGAACCTGAGCCAGATGTAGATGAGCATCAGCACGATCGCGATAGCAACCGCTATAATCGCGTTCTTCGTCATCTCGCTCCCGACCGTAGGCGTGACCGTATCGACAGAGATCAGATCCGCATCCTTCAGACTGTAGGCTTCCTTGAAGTCGTCGAAGATTTCCTGACGTTCCTCAGTGCTCAGATCCTTCTGAGTTGAAATGACGATCTGAGTCTGCCCGTCGCCGGCATAGGTAATTTCCGCGTATTTATCGTATTTATCGGTAATGGTCCGGGTTTCTGTGGTATCGAACTTCGTATGGAGATCCATCGTGATAATGGTCCCTCCGACGAAGTCGATCCCGTAATTCAGACCTCTGATGCAGATCGAGCCGATGCTGACGATCATGCAGACCGCAACGATCGCAAACCAGATTTTTTTCTTTTCAGCGATGTGAAGTATCTTTTTCATACTGCGACTTCCTCCGTGATTCCGAGAATCTTCTGGTTATTGAACAGATTCGCACTGACTACCAGACGAATCAGATATTTCGTCACAAGAACCGCCGTCAGCAGCGAGATAAAGATCCCGAGGATAAGGGTGACTGCAAAACCCTGCACGGTTCCGCTTCCCATGAAGAACAGAACGAAGCCCGCGATGAGCGTCGTGATATTCGAGTCCATAACGGTTCCGATGGCCCGCTTGAAGCCGCTGTCGATGGCCGCCCGATAGGAACGTCCTTTTCTCGCCTCATCCTTGATACGCTCGAAGATGATGACGTTGGCGTCGACGGCCATCCCGATGGACAGGATCAGACCTGCGATACCGGGAAGCGTGAGCGTAACGTTAAGCTCCGCGATGAGCGTCAGATCGAGCATCAGATAAATCATCAGCGCGATATCCGCGATCAGACCGAGACCTCTGTATACTACGATCATAAAGATCAGAACGGCCAGTATGCCGATTCCGCCTGCGATAATACTCTGATTGAGCGAGTCGGCGCCCAGGGTCGGGCCTACTGTCGTAACCTGGATCGGCGTGAGCGTTACCGGCAGCGATCCGCCGCGGATCAGCTCGGCAAGATTCGAGGCTTCATCCTGGTCCGCCATCCCTTCGATAACGGCTGATCCGTTTGAAATGACGGAGTTGACGGTCGGCGAGCTGATCACTTCGCCGTCAAGCTCGATGGAGATCTGCTGGTTCAGATAGGTCTGGGTCGCTTCCGCGAACTTTTCAGCTCCCTCATCGTCAAACTTCAGAGAGACGACATACTGGCTGGTTCCGTTGCTGTCCTGGGAGACAGCCTTCGCTTCGTCGACGTTGTCGCCCGTCAGAATTACGGTGCCGTCGGGGGCTTTAAATTCCAGCTTCGCAGTTTTCCCGATGACATCGAGAGCTTCCTGCTGGTTCTGGATAGACGGGATCGATACGCGGATCCGGTTGGAATCCTGACGCGCGATCGTCGCTTCCGATACGCCCATTCCGTCGATACGGTTCTGGAGCGCCGCAACGGTCGATTCCATCATTTCGTCGGTGATCTCGCCGTCGTCGCTGGACGCCTGCAGGACGACGTTGACGCCCCCTGTCAGGTCAAGACCGTAATGCATATTATCCTTGATGTTTCCGATATCGTAGATTCCGATGGTCACTCCGTGAAACAGTACGTAGGCCCACAGAGCTACAAGCGCGACGAATATCGCGAGAATAATTCGCGACTTCGTCGAGCCCTTCATTTTACCGCGTTTGTTCTTAGCCTTCTGCTGCTGAACTCTTCGTGAATTTTCAGCCAATTTCTCACCCTGCAAAGCTTTCCGCCCGTTCAAGACGTCGGAGCACTTCTTCCTTTCCTAAAAACGCGATTATCGCCGCAAGATCCGGTCCGTGCATTTCGCCGGTGATCATGATTCTCGCCGGCATATAGAGCATTTTCCCTTTGATTTTGTCGGCCTTATACTCTTTCTGGATCGCCTTGAACACAGGCTGAACGGTACCCGGCGTAAATTCGTCAAGCTCCGTAAACTTTTCGATCAGCGCTTTTCTGAGAATCGGTGTCTGGGGTGCGGCCAGAATTTCCTTCTCTTCGTCCGTTTCAGGCAGAAAATCCGCATTGAGCATTTCCTCGATGATTTCAGGGGCCTGAGCCAGATACTCGATACGTTCCTGCAGAACCGGAACGGCCGTGTCGAAACGCGACTCGTCCAGTTCGATTCCCGCAGTCTTCAGGAAAGGCCTGAGGGCTTCCTTCAGATCTTCCGGCTGCATCGCGCGGATGTACTGGGCGTTCATCCAGTTTAGCTTGTCTCTGTCGAACACGGCCCCGGATTTGTTGACGCGGGACAGATCGAAGGCGTCGACGAGCTCGTCGAGCGAGAAGATCTCCCGATCTCCTTCCGGACTCCATCCCAGCAGCGCCAGATAATTGACCAGCGCTTCCGGCA
>CALMRA010000037.1 GCA_937872065.1 uncultured Eubacteriaceae bacterium
TGTCTTCATCTGTTACGGATCAAGTCCGGATATGTCGGCAGGGACGTCAAAGTCAAAGTAGTCTTCCATCGGACGCTTCGTATTCAGAGCCGCGTAGATCTTCAGATCGTCCGCGTCCATCTTGTCCTGAATCTGTGCCAGCTTGTCGAACATTTCCTGAGGGAAGACGAAATCCATATAGTCGTCTCCGGGCGCGTCGAACTGGTTGACGTTGCTTTCGCGCAGGTCCCGGCGTACAGGGAGCAGATGAACATGATCGATTTCCGGATTGTTTCTCCAGGGCCCGATAACGTCTGAAAGGAGGTTGTCGAGGACACGCATATGATTGCCGTTGAAGAAGTCGAAGTCGCCTTCCGTTTCGTAGCCTGTGCAGATGTCGTCCTTATTCTGGAACCATTCCGCAAGCTTCGCCTTCGTTTCTGCGGGAGTTCCCTCCTTGAGCTTGACGAGCCAGTAATACAGGCCCCAGCCTGCAGCGGAAACAGCCGGATTGTAGACGAACATGAGCAGACGGTCTTCGTACATCCGGTGCATGCGTGCGATGATATCGTCGCGTTCGAGTCCCGTTTCCTTTACCAGAAAGTCCATATTGAATACTTCAGGACGAATCTGATACGAGGACTTCGCGATGTTGTAAGCGCTCATCGCCGCGCTGTCCGCGGCGTCGCCGCCCGGTTCGAGAAATCCGCATCCGCGAGGCGCGAAGAAATATTCCTGCATCCATTCCTGCGCTTCGTCAGTTCAAAGCAGATACTGCTTTTCCTGTGAACCCATAATTTCCCCCTTAAGCCAAACGAGATTTATTCTTCAACAGAAAACAGACCGGAATCCTCACCGGCTGATTTCGTTTTCACTGAATATACCATCATTATAAATCTGAGTTATGATATTTTGGGCCTAAAGCTAATAATTTGCTTAACAGATTAAAAAAATATAATTTGTTCTTATGTTGCAGACACCTGCCCCATAAGCACGCACAAGTATGTACAAGTTATTATCCTAATTAGTGATTTGTTAATTCTGCGACCCCGGGGGGGGGTTTAAAACTGTTTAAAAAGGCCCTATATAGCAACAGGAATGCATCAAATATACAACCCGACAGATTATTTCATCGCCAGCTTTTTTGCTTCCTTCTTATTTGCCGCCATTCCCAGATATTCCATGCCATAGAGCCCGGCAAAGCGGCTCATCGTATAATCGCCCGCTTCCAGCATCCACTTTTCCTGAGCGGCGCCCTGAAAAAGAAAGGCCATTTTTCTGCCTGAGAGCGAACGGCACTTTATTTTGATTTTTTTATTGTCTCTAATGCCTTCACCGCACGCAGGCTTTGATAACAGCCGCAATTTCTCCCTGTTCCAGAGTCGAGCTGATATCGACCGCATTAATTTTTTCATCTACAGCTTCACCGTCAAAGTACATATCAACGCCCATGCCGAAAACAAGCCGATCATCCTGTCCACCGAGTCCGCAATGCTTCCCTCATAGCCGAAGGCATCATTGAAATATCGTCTGATATCTTCCTCGTGATATTCTGCCATGACCTCCAGAAAGCGGGGGAAGAGCGTTGTCAGGCTCTTTCGGTAGGAAACATCGAACAGGACCTCCGGTATAAATTCCAGCTCATAGATATCGTAGGAATAGTTTTCTTCTTTTCCGAGACCCAGCCGGCCGGATGTAGAAATAGACGCTCCGTACAGAATCACACCTCTCGCATCGAGATCTTCCAGGGCGGCGGCCGGATCACTGCACATCAGCAGTCTGGTATCATTTCTTAACTGAAAATCCTTCACGATATTCCTCCATGTTAATCTGATTCGATTATAGGAAGCATCCGGCAGGAAGTACAATATCGATTCTGCAGGCATAGTTTCATAATCTGAATAGTGAATCATTAAAATCTCACCATCGCGATATCAATCGTCCCAGGGTAAAGCCTGTGTTTTTAGACAATAAAAAAACCGCCGGTCTCCCGGCGGCTCTATATTTCGTCTACATCGCCCTGCGGACATCCTCATCCGAAGGCATGCCTCCCTGGGCGCCGAACTTTTCTGTGGCAAGCCCTCCTGCCGTATTCGCATAGCGCAGCGCATCTTCAAGACTGTCACCCGCGGCGCACCGCACCGAAAAGGCCGCGTTGAAGGTATCTCCCGCACCCGTCGTATCGACAACCTCCGACTTTCTCGCCGGAATATGCAGAACCGCTTTCCCGTCTGAAGCCGCGGTTCCGTCAGAACCCAGCGTGATCACGAGCTTATCGGGATAATCCGCCAGCATTTCGTCGATGGGCCTGTCGCCGAAAATCAGAGCGGCTTCCGTTTCGTTGGGGGTAATCCAGCGGACCTTATTTACTGTCCCCTGTGAAACCGGACGCGCCGGCGCCGGATTCAGCACCACTGGAATATCCGCCCGATCACACAGGTCAATCACGTATTCGATGGTCTCCTGCGGAATCTCGTGCTGGAGCATCACCATATCCGCCTGTCTGAGATCATCCGCGATGCTGTCGACGTAGGCCGTATCGACACAGCCGTTCGCCCCCGGAACGACGACGATCACGTTATCCTTATCAGCCACCGTAATCACCGCGATCCCGCTGGGAACACCCGGCACGACCTTGATTTTCGATCCGTCGACTCCCTGCTTCCTCAGATTATCCAGCAGCATCTCTCCGTTGGCATCGTCGCCGACACAGCCGTACATCGCGGTGTCCGCTCCGAGCCTTGAAGCCGCAACTGCCTGATTGGCCCCCTTGCCGCCCGGAACGTACCTGAGATCCGACCCGGCGACCGTCTCACCCTTCTTCGGGATCCTGTCCGCCAGGACCGTCATATCCATGTTGATGCTTCCGACTACAGCAATCTTCATTGTGTCACGAACCTCCCGGTATTGTTGATACCATGATATCAGAGTACGCAGGTTCATTTACATCTTTCCACCGGAACCGGCAAATTAATCCTCCGCCTGATTCAGATCGTTATAGGTCGTTTCGCCCCAGCTGTAGTTAAGCATATAGGAGCCTCTGAACCGGCTGTCCGGATTATTCTTGTCTTCAAAATAACGGTACAGGTCGCAGCTGACTTTTTCCGGAATGATACGGCGATTCCCGTTATGATTCTCGATGATATCTCCCACTCCGTATTTTTCAAGTGTTTCCCGCAGCCACATCGCCACCTTGCGGTATCTGGCATGGGTCCTTTTATTGGAAGTTTCTTCCTCCCATAAAAAACCGATCGCTTCTTTCGAGGAAATAAAACCGCCTCTCCTGTCCACGAGCAGCGCCAGAAGCTCTTTCGCTTTCGCGTGATTAAAGGGCACCGGATTCCCGTTGACAAAGAGATCGAAATAGCCGAATGTGCGGATATGGACGGGTGCCGGCTCCCCGGAAATTTCCGGCTCTGACTGCGTCTGCGCGATGAACTCCCGCTGTTCTTCGTCCTGAATATTCTGCTCCGCTTTTAATTCTTCGTCCATCGAAGGATTGTAATAGACGATCCGGTCGCCGCCGTTTCCTTTTGCTCTTCGAAGCGAGAAGTCCGCCATCTGGTACACCGCGTCAAAACAGCTGCAGCCTCGGGAGAGGATCTGAACGCCCGTTACGGGAACAACGCCGATGCTGACAGTGAAACTCTGATTGTTTTCTATGTCCCGGTCCAGGGAAGCCTTCACTATTCTGTATCGTTCTTTCAGATATTCAAAATTTCCGTGTCCGTCCATGCAGATTACAAAGGTATCGCCTCCGAGACGTCCGCAGTGGTCGCCCGTGTTCATAAGCGCTTTGAAGGTTTCTGCAAACTGACAGATCACTTTATCCGCATAGGGATAGCCATACCGGTCAATGATATTTTTAAACCGGTCTATATAGATAAAACCGAATCCGTACAGTTTATCCTTTGTCGCTTTTTCCTGTTTTCTGTGACATGCCTCTTCGAACGCTTCTCTGTTCAGAAGTCCGGTGAGCGGATCGGTCCGGGCTTTCTCGATAAGCAGAAGCTCTTCCGCTTTTCGGTCCTCGACATCCGTGATCTGGAGGAGCAGGAAATAATCCGGCAGCTTCGGCCCCGGCGTCAGAAGAAAATCAATCTTATACCAGCGGTATTCCTCCTGAGCGGAGCCGCTGCACAGTCTCGCCTCAATTGTGGTCCGGTACGGCCGACGGTAATCCATACATTCCCGCATAACCTGCTCCATTACGGAGTCCGCAGCGCTGCGATCCTCCGGATGTATCCGTTTTAAAAGCCTGCTTATAAAATCCGGGAAATATCGAATATTATCCTCATATTCTCCCGTCAGATCATCTTTCGTTTCGTAACGTCTGCTGCTTATCATCTCGAAAACGAGAAATACGGATGCCGGATTGCCGTCCGCATTCTGCATAAACATGAATCTGTCATGGAGAAACAATTCCGTCTCTTTTTCCTCTTTCAGGCCGGCGGCTAACAATCCCTGATCGCTATTGAGATTCGTTTCCTCGCTGTTCTTGTTAACCATTGTCAAACCCTTTCAAGATTTCGTTGATCATAGCCGAACCTCTTCGTATTCTTCTAGTATCTTACAATGTTTCCTGCGAAAGAAAAAGTATACCTGTATAAATTTATTTCGGCTTCTTCAGCCTTGATCTGTCGCTGAGCGAAAGCCCGGGTACTGCCAACAAACCCAGTATTATTATAAATCGACAGGTGTTCCCGGATGCTTAATCATGCGTAGAGAAATCGTGGAGCAGGCGTTCACTGAAATTAGAAGTTCAAAAAAACAAAAAACCCGCTTTCGCGGGTTCTGTAATCTGATATGGAGCTGATGATAGGACTTGAACCTACAACCTGCTGATTACAAATCAGCTGCTCTGCCAATTGAGCCACATCAGCATATGAGATTGATAAAAATGGCGACCTGAACGAGACTCGAACTCGTGACCTCCAGCGTGACAGGCTGG
>CALMRA010000038.1 GCA_937872065.1 uncultured Eubacteriaceae bacterium
CGTAGGCGGCTCCGATATCGGTTCCGCCGTGATCGCTGGAGCCGACGCCGCCGGGCGATTCACGGGTGCCCATCAGGCTTGTGCTCAGGAATGCGTTGGACGCGCCCGCGTCGATGGGCCATACCCATCCGCTTCCGCTGTCGGTGCTTACGACCTCGTCAGGCGTATCGACGCTGACGACTGGAGCCGTCTGAGTCGGGAGCAGAGAGGAACCGGAGGAAGCTGTCGACGACGAATCGGAGGCCTGATCGGAGCTCTGATCCTGAGCCGCGGTCTGGACGTTCTGAGCCGCGATGAGCGCCGCTTCCTGTTCCGAGGCCTGCTTTTCCATTTCCTCGACGATATCCTTATTCGCCGCAAGCTCCTCGCTCAGGCTGCTCTGAACGGCTTCGGATTCCGCCTTCGCGGCTTCGATCGCCGCCTTGTCGTCTTCGAGCTGCTGCTTCTTGTCCTTGATTTCCTGGAGCGTATCGCTGAGCTCCTGCTCCGCGGTTTTGTCGGCGCTCATCACGCTTTTTGACAGATCGTAGTAGGTGAGCAGATCTGTGAGATTTTCGGAGGAAAAGAAGATTTCGACATAGCCTTCGTTTCCGTACATATAGATCGCCCGGAGCCGTTCCTTCAGATCGGACGCCTGCTTGTCCCGCTTGACCTCCGCCAGCTCCAGATCCTGCTGTGTCGTTTCGATCTGCGCTTCCGTGGCCGAGATCTGTCTGTTCAGTTCCTGAACCCTGTTGTTCGCGTCCGTCACCTTCTGAGAGAGCTCGGTGATTTTCGCCTGCCGGTCTGATATTTCGTCTCCATAGACAGGTGTCAGCGAAGTAAGGACTAAAATAAGGACAGCGATCATGCTCAGTATACTTAACGATTTCTTAAACATAAAAACTCCTGTTAGTTACAAAGTTAAATTAAACCTTAATTAATATTTTCTTGAAAACTCAGATTTAATCTTAAATTATCGTAATTATTATATCAAAAATGTAACGAAACCGGGACTGCTTTCTGATTTTAGGCAATGAAAAAAGGACCCTTTACAGGGTCCCGTTATGCGGTGCCGGAAATCCGGCAGTTCAGGTTTTAAGCGTTTTTGAAAATCACCCGGCCGAAGGTAACTTCAGCGTAGACGGACAGCAGCGGACCGTCCTGGCCGACGTTGTCGGGCTGCGTTTCATCCCGGATATCGCCGACAAACAGACGGCTCGTGATATGCATATGCCAGTCTTCAGGAACGATAATCGTCAGGGTTCCGTTGTCGACCTTGATGTCCAGATCGTACTGCAGCGCTTCCGTCTTTACGCCGCGCAGGTCTACGGTTTCTTTACCGGAGAAGCAGCCGATTTTCAGATCCTTCATTTCAGAGCAGGGATAGGACAGCGTTTCCCTGCCGCAGATCAGGCAGGAATCGAGAGAATCGTAATTTTTATCGATGCTCTTTCTGAACTGAAGTCCGCTTAACAGAGCGGCGCCCTGCTGGACGACAAAGGCCGTTCCGAGGGCCATGCCGGCGGCGCCGAGGAACGAGCAGCGGGGCTTTTCGCATTTATCTTCGGCTTCTTCGATTTCATCCCGGACCGCGTCGGCTGCAAGCTCCGCTTTCGCATGCTGCTTTTCTGCCTTTTCACGTACCGTATCCACTGCCTGTTCGATTTCCGCATGCTGTTTTTCAGCCTTCGTATGCAGCTCGCTCTTGATATCGTCGAATTCTTCATGGATCTGACGGGCCATTTCGCCGGCTTCTTCAAGCTTTTCGTTAAGCAGCGCCCTCTGATCCTTCAGCGCTTCAACGGTCGATTTCAGATCGATTTCCGAATGCTTTTCGTTTTTTCTGTCCATGTTTGCTCCTTTAGTTTCATTGCTGTCAGTGCAGTTAATGTGTTCGGTGTCGTATAATTTACGGTTTACCCGAAGAAAAACGTTTATATCCTGTTTAACATACTTTCATCAGACGGACATAAAACTGTACGGTTTTTATAAGCTTGTCAATCGGAATCTGTTCGTTGCTGCCGTGAATCATGGCCCGTTCTTCCTTTGACATTTCCATTGCTGAAAAACGGTACACGCGGTCGGTGATCCTGCAGTAATGTCTCGAGTCGCTGCAGGCCATCATCAGGTACGGGGAGACGACGGCTTCCGGCCACGTCGCGCGGATCACGCCCGCAAGCTTTTCATATTCAGGGCAGCTCGTATCGGAGGTGATGGACGGATTCATGCCGCCCACAAGGCTGATCCGGATATCCTTATCATCCGCCAGCGCTCCGAGACGGTCGGTCACGCTGTCGATGGTATCCGTACCCATGGCTCTGACGTTGACGCCGAAGAACGGATTCGGCGGCAGCACGTTGTAGCTGGGGCTTCCTTCCATACGTGTGACCGCGCTGGTGGTGCGGAACATCGCGTTGAGCTCGCCGCCGACAAATTTCGACGCAAACTCGATAATCGGCCGGAACAGCCACATATTCGCGAAGATGATCCGCCAGCCGAAGCCGGCTTCCCGTCCCAGCGTATCGAACATTTCCTCGGTTTCCTTCGTGTACTGTCCCGGGAACGGATGTTTTTCAATATTGACGACTGCCTGGGACAGACGGCCCAGCAGTGTCTTCGACGGGGGAGTCGACGCGTGGCCGCCCTTTCCCTCCATCTCGAATTTCAGGTTGATGCTCCCTTTTTCTCCGATACCGACCAGCGCGCAGGATTTATCGACGCCGGGGAATACGCCGTCCACGACGGCGCCGCCTTCGTCGAGAACGAGAGCGGGCTTCACATCGAGCTCTTCAAGCCGGGAGACGATATCCTTGCAGGTATCGCCGTCGATTTCTTCCTCTCCGGAGAATGAGAACCACATATCCTGCTCCGGCCTCCAGCCTTCGCCGATCAGATATTCCGCCGCTTCGAGGATCGAGCAGAAGGTGCCTTTCGTGTCCAGCGTTCCGCGTCCCCACAGGACGCCGTCCTGGACGATCCCTTCGAAGGCGGGCTTATCCCAGTTTGTCTCGTCTGCCGGCACCACATCGTAATGGGCCATCAGGACCGTGGGCTTATCGTTCTTCTCACCCTTCAGATGGTACAGGAAGCCGTTTCGGCCCAGTTTTTCCACGGGCGCGGCTTCGTGAAATTTCGGGAAGCGTTCGTGAATGAGCGCTTCGAGCTTGTCGAATTCCGCCCGGTCCTCGAGACTGTGATCTCTGTAGGTGACGGTTTTGCAGCGGATCAGGTCCGACATGTCCCGGACGATCTTGTTTTCGTCCAGCGGGACATCCTTCGCGGAACTGATTTCGTGCTTTTCGGGCCTGAACGCGGCTGCGCGTCCGGCCAGCACTCCGCCCAGCGCCGCCCCCGCGGCGCCTGCGATATGAGCAGCATTGATCTTCATATGATTCCCCCCTGGTATCATTGATCTGTATTGCCGGTGCTTCCGGCTGTATGGTTTCTTTTCCGCTTTCTTCTATATTATCCTATTATCTTTTATTTTCTTTAGTATCCTTCTTTTCAAGCAGTCCCTTATTATAGAGGACTCGTGCGGCGGCAATCGAGATGAGCGCGCCCACCGGTACCAGCACGCCCACGGAGCCTGCCAGTGACGGCACGCAGATGAACAGTGCGATCATCACGACCATCGGCGTGACGGCGATCTTCCAGTTCTTGCTGATATAGACGACGCCGAGTCCGCCGAATAACGCGGGAAGGATATTGTCGAAGGCCGGCTTCAGGACCGGCGAGTCGAGGATCGGCGTAATCTGCGAGAGGAGCAGGACACCCAGCGAGATGATCAGGGTCGTCGTGATCGCGCAGACGGCGATGGCGACGGTCGAAACGAGCTCGCCCTCCTCCGTGCCGGGCTCGACGTCCATGTTCTGCATCGCGTTAAGCGCTGCGGGGACCTTCAGATTCGTGATGTTGCCTGTGACGAAGCCGAGGAAGGAGCCCGCGGTCCCGAGCATCGGGATAAAGGTGACGACTTCGATAAAGCCCACAGTCCAGAAGATCGGGGCGACGCCGATGAGCCCTTTAAGGACCGGCGTGATTCCCGGCCATGAATCGTAGTAGATGCAGATCGCAGCCGGAACCATCAGGAGTACCACCGCGGCTGTCCAGATCCAGGCGAGACCGTCGACATAGGTCTGCTGGATATACGTGCGTTCTTCACGCTTCTTTTTCGTCATGACTTCCTCCTAACCGAGAATCGCCGGGCTGATCCACATCGCGAAGAGCATCGCGCCGATCATGCTGATGGAGATCGCGTAGTTCTCGAGCCAGGCGAGCCTGTACCTTTTGATCAGCAGTCCGCAGAGCAGCATCAGCGCAGCGGAGAAAAGCATGACGAAGACCGGGATCCAGCCGGAGAGTCCCTGGCTGATTTTCGCGAAGACCATGCCGGAGAACGAGGCGATCATCCCCATGAACAGCGCGTCCATGAAGTAGTCGCTCCAGCCGGCACCCTTGTCCCGCAGCTTGAGGAGTCCGTTCTGAATGGGCTTCATCAGGATGGGCGGGAGAATCACGCTGGGCAGGATCCCCAGGGTCATGACCCAGGCGATCGCCGAGTAGATTTTCGGATCGGTGATCGTCTCCGAGATCGACACGCCGAAGGCTGCGGCGGAGGATGTCGCGGCGGGAAGCTCGTAGGTAATCGCGCCGACGACGCTCAGGCGTATCCAGGGCAGGGGCAGTCCGAGAAATTTGGACAGCGTAATCACGCCCAGGAGGATCGATACGGCCGGGGCGATCGTGAATACCGCAGTGGAGACCATCGTTTTCTTCAGCTTCTCCATATCCATGCCGACCGCTTCCGCACGTCTGTACGCCCGGACCAGAAAAAACACCGACTGGGCGAGCACGAACAGGATGACGAGGGCGGCGAGAATATACAGAAACGAACTGTTGGGTGAAAAATTCATAGACACCTTCTTTCAGCTGCAGAGATCTGTAGTTTATTTGTATTTAAGCCGATTATACTAAAAATAACGCAGAGTTTAACGACTCGGTGTGGTCTTTCTGAAAAATTCGGGCTTGTCTGGATAAAGCAAGTATGGTAGAATTTTATGGCTTTCACTCTGAAAAGATGAAAGCGTTTTAACTCATGTTTTTGTTTCATGTCACTGAAAATTATTGTAAAATGTAGTTAATCTAAAAAAAGAAGGAATATATGGAAAGAACACCAGTACACGCTAGAAAATATGGCCGGGAGTTTGAGGAATCCGTTTCGGATATCCTGATCCACCCTTATTTCCAGTCCTTGAAAGCATACGTTCATCACGGCAAGAAGCGCTACGAGCATTCCGTTTACGTCGCCTACAACACCTACGTTATGGCGAAGAAATGCGGACTCGACGCTGAAGCTGCCGGCAGAGGAGCGCTGCTGCACGACTTTTTCTTCGACCGCACGCCGGAACAGAAAAAGGAATTCAAAAAGACCCAGAAGGGGATCAAAAAGATCACGACGATGCAGGGCTTCAGTCACCCGAAGACCGCCGCATATAACGCTAGAAAATATTTCGATATCGATGATAAACAGGCAGATATGATCGAAACTCACATGTTTCCGCTCACCGCCTGTCCTCCCATGTCGAGAGAAGGATGGCTGCTTACGCTTGCCGACAAGCTTGTGGCGATCCGCGAAATGACGC
>CALMRA010000039.1 GCA_937872065.1 uncultured Eubacteriaceae bacterium
GTCCGACCATCACGGCGTTCAGCTTCCAGTGCTGGTATATCATCGCGACGAATTCCCGGATCAGCGCATTCTGGGCGAAGTAGCTTGCTGTCTTGGCGCCGAGTCCGTTCATCCGGATCCCCGCCTTCTTCGCGTCGACGCCGGCCCTGAACACATGGTAACTGCTCGTCGCAAAGGCGGCTGTGTAGGAGTCCGAACGTTCGTCCATGAGCTTCTTCGAAAACTCGAAGTTCTGCTGCGTGTTCAGGGACAGACCTTCGACGATGATATTGGATTCCGGAATCCCGTACTCTCTCGCGAACTGCGCCATCGCTTCGCCCTCCGGCAGCTCCTCGTCCCGTCCCTGTCCGCCCGAGAAAACCAGCACCGGCGGGGTCTTTCCCGCCGCCTTCTGTCTCTTGTAAAACCTGATCGCCCGTTTGATTCTGTTTCCGAGCAGTACGGAGACCTCGCGCCCGTTAATCAGGCCGCTGCCGAGAACGACCACGTAGTCGCAGGACTTTCGCTGTCTGAAGACATTGACGAGAAACACCATCGTCAGAAACGCGATGAGAATGACGACGAAATAGGCTTCCAGGACGATCAGATAGGCGTACAGTCCCCATACGAAGCTGTAGGTCGGAATGTCGAGAATCATCAGACCCGCGACGATCTGGGCGATAATCAGGATAAGCAGGATCAGAGAGAGTCTGTTGGAAAGCCCTCCCCCTTCGTTTCTGACAAGCTGGATATTTTTCCAGATCAGAAAACCCAGCAGCAGGAAAATCCCGAACAGCGCGATAAACGCGACGAGAACGAAAATAATCAGAAACAGAATATAGGTCGCCGTACCCGGTATATCCTCCGACAGAAAAAACAATCCGGCAAGCAGGAAAAACAGCGCGCCGTCGAAAACGAATCCGTTGAACAGACGGTACGGATTGCTCAGATATGAGACCAGAAAAATAACGAACAGCGCAAGCGCCGAATAAAGCAGTATCGAATAATACATACGCGTCTCCTTCAGGCTTAAAACGATCCGACTTCGAAGGCCGGCGATATGATTGATTAATCCTTGATAAGCCCTGTAAAAACGGCTTATTTTTTATTTATACCATCATACCTATTATATATCTTTGACGGTCAGTTTCTGCAATCGATGAATGCGGCAGCTCATACAAAAAAGACCAGCCTTTCGGCTGATCTTTTCTGGTATCTGAGAATTAGGATTTTTCAAAATAAAGCTTCGGATCAATAGCCGTGGCCTTCGCCCAGCCCGTTCAGATCTTCTCCGTAGACTGTCTTCGCATAATTTATCGCCGCCAGCAGATTGTCGTAGCCGTTGAGGATATCGTCGTGTCCGTCAAACTTGTAGGCATTGAATGTCGACGGGATGGTCTGCATCAGGCCCTGCGCCGCGTTGCCGGTAAGCGAGTTGATGTCGATGATTCCCTGCTGCGCTTCCTGATTTCCGTTGGATTCGGTCTTGATCTGCGAAAGCACCTTCGTTACCCGGCTTTCTGTCGCTTCCAGGCCGTTCGCCTGAAGCGCCGCGATAACGTAAGGTCTCCAGCCTTCGATGTCGCCTGCCGCGACCTGAGGCGTTCCCTGAGAGACGTCGGTTCCGATATCGATAATTTCATCGACAGGTTCGGTCCGCTGTTCGGAAACCGTCGTACGGCTCGTTTCGACGCCGTTCGCGTAGGTCACGTCGTCTGTCCAGGTTCTGGAGCCGTCCTGGCCCTGCTGGACCACGTTCTGGGTCCCGATGGCAAGCTGATCGTTGTTCTGCTGCTGTGTCGCGTACGGGAGCGCTTCTGTGTGGGTTTCAGTGCCCGATGTGATTCTGTATACAGTAATGTTCGCGTTGTCCTGAGTAAGCGGCGTATCCAGCGCGGGATCCGTCGTATCGACAGGGGCGAGACTGATATTATTTTCGTTTAAAACATCCTGAACGGTATTCGAGCCGGAAGAATAGCTGATCACCTGTCCGTCCACCGTAATGGTTCCTTCGATCTTTTCTGCAAGGTTCACGGTTTCCGTATCGCTGATCTTGGCGTGCCGGACTTTATCGCTGACGTAATTCTGGTCGTCTACCTCGAAGCCGGTCTTCGCGATGACCTGCTTGACCGTTTCATTCGGATGAGAGGTGACAACCTCCGAGTTGTACTGACCCTGTGCGTTTCTGACTGTGACAGTCACCGGGTCCTGTCTGAAAATCTGATAGGCAAGCATTCCGCCTACCGTGAAAAGAAGAACTGCACCAAGAAAAATTATACATTTCTGCTGAACGGTCAGAGCCGTTCGATTCACTGCTTTTGAATTGTCTTTTATATCTTTCTCCATACGAATTCCTAACTCAATTGTCTTTTTTCTTAATTCTTTTTCAATTTTAGCATACTTGTAACGAAACTGCAACATTTGTATAATTTTCCCTAAATCTGTTTAAACATAAAACGTCCAATGTGAAAATATATGATTTACGGCAATAAAAAAAGCGCCATTTTCAGGCGCATAAATAGTGCTGCATCAGCCAAGTTTTTCAATGTAATCGCGAATCAGATTTACGGCCTTGTCGTTGTCCGTGAAGCTTGCGACGTAGTCTTCCGCTCTGTTTCTGATCGCTTTCGCGAACGCTTCCTTGTCCACCCAGCTTTCGTTCATCACCAGCTCGCCCTGGTTGAAGTTCGCGGAGATGGTCGAGATCTTGTAATCGTCCGGATGACCTTCCTGAGCGATATGGAAGGTTTCGGTCAGAACCGCTTCGTCCGACTTGAATACCATGACCAGTTCGTTGCCTTCGGTGCCCACCGCGATTTCCGTATCCTTATTGTGCAGCAGGATCGCATTTTTGATTGTAGTAGCCATATTAGTCTCCTTCGGGTGTTTATATAAAATGCATGCTTTCTTTTATATTTTCCCCGACAAGGACAACTCAAACAGAAATGAAAAAGAGCCTGGAAAATTTTCCAGGCTCCCTGCTTTGACATTTTAATTCGGACTATTTATCCGAATCTTTTTCTTCTTCTTTTTCTTCTTCGGCTTCTTCAGCCTTGTCGTCTTCTACTTCGGCTTTCATTTCGTCTTTTTCAGCCTTTTCGTCGTCGCCGAGGTCTTCCGCGATTTCAGACGCCAGCTCGTCGCCGTCCGCCTTCTGCTTGTCCACAACCTCACGGACATCTTCTTCCGCAGCTGCAGCCGGGTCGAAGGTTTCTGTCTTGTCTTCGGTTTCCGCGTCATTTTTCTGAAGTTCAGCCGTATCTTCGCTGTCTTCAGAAGGAAGCTCTTCCGTCTTGTCTGAAGCGTCGTCTTCCGTCTTGTCTGAAGCGTCGTCTTCCGTCTTGTCGGAATCGTCGACTTCCACCCAGACCTTCTTCATCTTCTTAGCAGGTTCCGTCTGAACGTTTCCGCCGATAACCCAGCCGAGTCCGAAGAATCCGCATGCATAGAAGAAGTACGGGCTGACCTGTGCGAAATAAACGCTCATGATATCCATAAAGCCTACATTCGAATAGTAGCCGGAATTAATAATGCTGCTGATGTATGATGCCGAATAGTAGATCATGTATACAGAGTAGCAGACGAATATGGCAGCCAGTACGTAGAAAATGATTGAGATAACTTTGTTTGCAGTTTTCACTGTGTCTCCTCTTTCTTAATTACTCACTCCATTATTGCCGTTCTTCGTTAAATTTATTTAAATAGAAATACTATCACGGGCACTTTTCAGACCGTAATCGGATTCAGAATTCAAAACAGCGTCTTTTATCGCTTCAGACATCGTTTTTGCAGCCAGAGTTCCGACCGCATTGATGTCCGCCTGTACGTCCCCCGCCGACAGCGCGTACACCGTATCGCCGTCGGCCATCGTATGAACCGGCCGGATCGCTCTCGCCAGTCCGTTCTGCGCCATCGCCGCGATCTTGCCCAGCTGCGCCTTATCGAACCTTCCGTTTGTCATAACGACTCCGAGAGTGGTGTTTCCGATATCGCCGTGTTTATCAGCCGCTTCGAACAGCGTGCCGTCGAACGCCGCCTGCTGCAGCCCATACAGAACCGCTTCCGAATCCTCGAAGCCTGCCAGATCCTCCGCGAGAAGCCCCGCAAGCTTTCTGCCGGACTGACAGTCATAGATATCGCCCAGCGCGTTCACGGCGGCGGCGGCGCCTACCATCAGATCTCCGATCCTGTACGCCGCAAATCCGATACCGGATTTCATTGCCCGCCGGGCTCCGCAGAGCTTCCCGACTGTAGCGCCCGTTCCCGCCCCGTAACTGCCGGAGGCCGGTTCTTTCCCCTCCTGAGCGTCGACGCAGGCCCGGTAAGCCATGTCGGAGTCGGGTCTTGCCGTCGGATCTCCGACGCCGAGATCGTACAGGTCCGACTGGCAGACCAGCGGTACCAGCGCGTACCCGGTTTCAAGACCGATTCCCTTCTCCTGCAGATAGCGCATAACGCCGTCCGCAGCGCCGAGTCCGAATGCCGAGCCTCCGGCAAGCAGTACGGCATGGATAATATCCGCGGCGGCCGCAGGCTTCAGAAGTTCGGATTCCCTCGATGCAGGTCCGCCTCCGCGCACGTCGAGTCCCGCCCGCATTCCATCCTCACCGAGGAAAACCGTACAGCCCGTTCCGGCTTCCCGGTCTCCGGCCTGTCCGATCTTAAATCCCGGTATTATACCGATATCGATTCTTTCGAGTACGCTCTTCATCTGTTTCCTTTCGTCCGGCGATCTGCACATTTCTGCCGGATACTGAAAAAGGATCCCGGAGGATCCTTTTATGATGATCTTAGCTGATCAGCTTTTTATGGTGAGATTATGAATTAGAAGCCTTGCTTTCAAGATATTCTTCCAGCGTCGTATCCTGGCTCATGATTTCCTTCGCCACATCCTTGCCCACATAGCGCAGATGCCAGGGCTCGTAGGTATAGCCGGTTACCGATTCCCGCCCGTTCGGGTAACGGATAATAAATCCGTAGTCTGCGGCATGGTCGGCCACCCACTGGCCTTCCGGAGTATTTCCGAAATCCTCGACGAGGTCATAGTTGACCGAAGCGGATGTGATATCCACCGCAAGACCCGTTTCATGCTCGCTGTAGCCCGCGGGAGCGCTGACAAGATCCGCGGCCGCTTCGCCGTAGGTGTTTATTTCCGTATTGTGAACCTCTACCTGCGTATCGTAATCCCGGTATCCTGAGCAGCATATCAGCTGATAGCCCTGTGCCGCAGCGCCCGCAAACAGCTCTTCGAGAGCGTCGCTGGCTTCAAGACACAGCTTGATCTCGCGCAGAGAATCAAGGGGTACCGTTACAAGATCTGCCGGCACATATCCGTCGGGAATCGCGTTCTGTTTATTGACGAGCATCAGCAGATCGTCCTCCTCATGGGAAAGCGTCGAAGTGTCCTCAGTCTGCACAGGCTGTACGATTTCGATGCTGCGAACCGCGGCTGCAGGCTTGAACACATGGAAGACAAGGGAAAAGATACCCCAGATGATCAGAGCGGCGACTGCAGCGAAAAAAGCGACGGTGATATAGAAGCGTTTATAATTTTTGACACGTATTTTCATTATTGTTCCGTTTCCAGCGGGAAATCAGTTTCCCACTTGTTAAGGATAACTGAAAACGGGACAAATTGCTTGAATTCAAATTAAAACGGCCTTGTAAAAAACGCCGCAGCATCGGAAACCCGGTGCTGCGGCGTCTGATTTTTACGCCTGAGGCGCAATCAGGATCTTGTGAGCCAGCAGCTTGACTTCCTTAAGCGTGCCCGCGACATCCATTTCGTCGCCGAGCAGATCGGTCAGTTTCAGGCTTCCGTCCGCATTCGGACAGATATCCACAACATAATCCATCAGTTTTTCTTCCCCGTCATCCCTGACGAGATATGCGGTCGATTCGCACATAACTGCCTCCCGCGCTTTTTATTGAGCGCTATCCTTCTTGACGAGCGCCAGCGCGGCGTTCAGAGCTTCATTCGCCTGATTGACGGCTGCGACAGCCTTGTCGATCTGCGCGCTGATATCGTCCTTACCGGCCGTCTTCATCGCGGCCGACCATTTTTCATATTCCTTATTGTGTTCTTCGTTGTGTTCCGCCCAGTGCTCCAGCAGCTTTTCCAGAAGCGCATACTGCTTTGTCAGGTCTTCTCCGGCCTGGGGCATATCATGATGATGTGAGTGAGCCATTTTCTCCTCCTGTTTCTATATTTACTACTATACTATATCCCTCAGCTTCACGATTAAGCTGTAGTAATCCTTCCGTCTGTAAAAAGAGCCGGATCCGAGGATCCGGCTTCTCTTTATACACCGGGTTTATCGTTCCGATTTCCCGTCTTTATCTTAATCCGCGGCCGTTTTTTCTGTCCGGGCTTTTTCTTCCGTGACGATCTCGTCTTCAGTCTCTTCTTCGACTTCCTGTCCGGCTTCCATCGTCTCGAGGATGATGCGCTGGTTTTCCAGGACCTCGTCAAGCTTGCGGTGCAGGTCGTCGATGACGATCTCGCTCTTCAGATTGACGACAAAATCATTTTCGGCGCGTCTGCGGTCCTTTTCCTCCTGCCTGTTCTGGCTCATCATGATCAGCGGGGCCTGTACGGCCGCGATGCACGAGAGCACGAGATTAAGCAGGATAAACGGATACGCGTCGAAGGCCTGAGAAGCGAGGATGATGTTGATGATCATCCAGACGATCATCATCGCGATAAAGGAGAAGATAAACGCCCAGCTGCCCGCAAACCGGGCCACCGCATCCGCGGCCTTCTGGCCGAACGTCTTTTTCTCGTCCTTATCTTCGTTGATGTTCGCCGATACGCGCTGATCCAGCAGCACGTGCATCATATCCTCGTTCCAGTCTTCGTCCGTCCGCCTGAGCAGCTCGTTCAGATAGGCGCTGCGGTCTTCCCGTCTCCGGCGTTCCTGTTCGTCCATTCCGGTTCCTTTCGCATATGCGTCCGGGTGCCGGTCCGGTCCCGAACGGATGGCTACATTATAGCATCCATTTCGAGGGCGGGGTGACCTTTTTCTGCCAGCCATTCGCAGACAGCTTCGGAGTCAGAGGCGATCGTTTCGTCGCAGACCATGTCCGTGAAGTTTTCGATGCCTGTCATTTCGAATACCGACTTGTTCAGACGTTCCGCAACGTCGTCCTTGAGTTCCTTCGGCATCCAGACGATACGTTCCAGTCCGCCTTCTGCCGCCATGAACTTCTTCGACGAGATGAAGTGACGTCCGTGGCCCATGAAGCCCGGTGTCTGAACGCCGCCGCCTGTCAGAGACGCGAGTTCGCCGAAGGTCATCCCCGACGGAGTCATGTCCGGGAATTCACGGTTGACGATGATAACGCCGTTGGCTTCCGGCATGATCCCGCAGATACATTCGAAGCAGCCGCAGCTGGTCATCGGGTCTTCGAGGATCGAGTACAGGGATACGTTGTCTACCGCGCCCTGAGAGCACTTCGCAACGACTTCGTTGACTTCTTCCCATTTGCCCATGTGTTCGTCGATAACGCGCTTCTTTTCGATAGGCTGCGCAGGTCCGGTCGGGTCGAGTTCCTTCGTGGCCTTCGAGTCGAGCCAGGAAACCGCGCCGCACAGGCCGAGACGTTCCGGCGTAACGACACAGACGTGGCTCGGAGCGAAGCTCTGGCACAGCGTGCAGGTGTAGAATACGTCGACGTTTTCGTCTGTCAGCGAAGCGAGTCTGTCGTCGCGCTTCGAGTAGATGGGCTTGACGAGCTCTTCTTCAATGCGGACCACATCTTCTTCGTTGGTGTAGATCGTAACCTGGACCTTGTCGACAACCTTGTCGAATTCGTCGAGGATCTTCGCGTAGATAACTTCGCCGAGATGTTCGAGGGTGAAGCCGGCATCGACCGCTTCCTTCGAGATACGGATCCAGTTGATGTTTCTCTGGCCGACGTGCATGACGCCTTCGATGAAGTTGAGCCAGTAATGGAGACGGCGTTCGAGAACGGATTCGAAGTCAGTCTGCATCGCCTTGCCGGCAACCTGTACGTCGATGCCCAGAGGCATACGGATCAGGCCGGTATCCGCGAAGGACGGGTCGTCGATGTTCTTGCCGATAATTTCAATCTTGTGGTCTTCGACGTCTCCGAGCTCGGAGGTTCTGACCAGTTCCCAGGACTTCGTGCGGTTTCCGCCGAATTCGCCCTTCATATCGCCTTTGCGTACGCGTTCGCCTTCGAAAGCGGAGGAAACGGATACAGGACAGTTGATTTCAGTAACCTTGACCTTGATGCCGCGGGCTTCGAGAGAGGTCGCGACAGTCTTGTCGTGGTCCGGCTGAACCAGCAGCAGCGTCGGAACTTCCGGGATCGGATCTTCGACGATTGCCGGGAAGCCCAGCTCAATGGCGCACGCGCCGGCAGCGATGATCTTGTCTGTGTAATGATCGAATACGTTGACGAAAGCCATGATATGGTCTCTCGTGTAGATGCGCTGTTTTTCCCAGTCTCCCGGAGGCGTGTTCCCGAACATCAGGGATGCGCGGACGGCGACCGATACGACGTTGATGACATCTTCGATGTCGTAGCCGCAGGGGATAACGCGCAGGTCTACGCCCATCTTGATTTTCTGTTCGCGGGCCTGGTCGATTGACTTGCCTACGAGGTAGGTCTGAAGACCCTTGTTCTGGTAGGATTTGATGATTTCCGCGAGTTTTTCCGGATTTTCATGTTCTCCGATGATGACTGCGACACCCGGGATATCCTGGGTTACGAGGTCGACGCCGAAGGAACGGACGATCGCGTCGGAGAGATGACCGTCTACCCATTCCGGATGGGGCTTGCCGTCCACATATTTGCAGGCCTGGATAATTTCACACAGCATGCCTGAAGCGACGCCCGCGTTGAGCGCGCTCTGCAGCAGGCGCGTACGGCCGATGCGATCCTTCGCGAGTTCCATCGCGTGGTTGAGATCGCCCACGGTTTCGATCTTTTCACCGGTAACCGCGTAGATCACGGGAAGCGCGTAGGCGGTTTCCGGAAGCTTGATTACGGTGTCGGGGCTGTGAGTCGCGATGGTTTCCGCAACGAGCTTTTCCGCACGTGCGAGGTACTCAGCGGTCCCGTTGAAGATGAGATCGAAAAGATTTATCTGATTCTGTTTATCTGCCAAAGTATTTCTCCTCAGTTTACTGGTCAGCTTCTGCTCAGGGTCTCGATGCGTTCCCCGATCCCGCCGATGACGTTTTTGAGTGTTTCAGTATCGTAGGGGCTCCTGCCTGCACGGTCAGAGTCCGCGATCTCCTTGCTGTACGGGATAAATCCCAGGATGTTGTCTTTACCGAGGCGTTCGTTCAGGAACGCTTCGTCCTTTTCATCCCGGATCTTGTTGCCGATCGCATACACTCTGCGAACGCCGATATCTCCGGCAAGCTTCGAGATCTTCTTGAAGGTCTGGATGCTGCGCGCTCCGGGCTCGACGACGACGATAAACGCGTCTACTGCCTGCGCCGTTCCGCGGCCCAGGTGTTCGATGCCCGCTTCCATGTCCATAATCACGACGTCCTTTTCGAACAGGACCAGGTGATTCATGAGCATCTTGAGCAGCACGTGTTCGGGACAGACGCAGCCGGAGCCGCCCGTGTCCACAGTTCCCATCGTCAGGAGCTTGACGCCTTCATGCTCCTTCGAGCATTTTTCCGGAATATCCGATACCTTCGGGTTCATCTTGAACATCGAACCGTAGGCGCCCTTCTGGGCTCCGGTCCGTTCTTCGACGAGCTCCCTCATTTCGGAGATCGGCACGATCTCGTCAATTTCTTCTTCGGGCATTCCCAGCGCAAGTCCCAGATTCGCGTCCGGATCCGCGTCTACCGCAAGCACGTTGTTTCCTCTGCCGGCGAAATAGCGGGCCAGTCCCGCCGTAATCGTGGTCTTTCCCACGCCGCCTTTTCCGGTCAGTGCAATTTTCATATAAAACTTCCGATCAGATTCCGAGCGCTTCGCGCTTCTGTTCGATATCTTCGATGATCAGATCCGCAGTCTTTACCGGATCCTTTTCGAATACGAAGTGTGCGCCCGTCCAGTCCTTCATGCCGTCCTGCATCAGGTCCATGAAGACTTCCGAGCCTTCGACATACGGGGTAATACCGAGATAGGTGTCGAGACCTGTGCCTACGCAGTAGGATGCGATCGCTACCGCTTTTTCAGACATCCATTCCGGCGCTACGCCAACGACAGGAAGCTCCGCCGTATCGACGCCGCGTTCGTTGGCGACCAGGCAGACCAGGTCGAGGATTCTCGAGATGTCGACGCATGAGCCCATGTGGAGAACCGGAGGAATGTTCGCGCGTTCGCAGGCTTCACGCAGTCCGCGTCCGCACATATCCTTCGCTTCCAGCTGCAGGAGTCCCGCTTTCGCGGCAGCCTGAGCCGCACAGCCCGTCGTGACACAGATAATGTCGTTCTCGATCAGGCGCTTCATGACTTCGACATGGGAATAGTCGTGTTCGGTCTTCGGGTTGTTGCAGCCTACGACGCCGGCGGCTCCGCGCAGAACGCCTGCCCAGATCAGCTCGCCCAGAGGCTTCGTTGTTCCTGTGACGTCCGTCTGCGAGTTGACGACGCGGTCCAGGGCCGCGATGGTCGTTTCCACCGAGTAGCCGACGATGGTGTCGGTCTTCAGATCCGGTACGTTTACCTTGGAATTGTCGCGGTTCGGGTAGTTTTCTACAGCCTTCGAGACGATTTCCGTCGCGCAGCCCAGCGGATCTTCTTCATCGAATTCGATGTAGAGGTCGCCCGCGATGACAGCCTTCGGAGAGGT
>CALMRA010000040.1 GCA_937872065.1 uncultured Eubacteriaceae bacterium
GATTGCAGTACTTTAAAGTTCATTTCAGTTTGCATGACGGGTTAATAAATACTTTTAAAAGGGAAATGATGAAAAAACACACACTATGCATTATGATTATTTCAATTTGTATCATACTTACAGGCTGCGGCGAAGAAAAAGTATTGGACAAACCCAGCTTTTCTGTTAATCCTGGCGAATACAATCAAGAACAGAAGGTAAAGATTAATCCACCCGTCGGAGACGATATTATTATCTACTACACCACTGACGGTACGGATCCGGACACTAACACTACAAAATATGACGGAACAGAGATTCTTGTTACAGAAACCCAGACAATTCGAGCTGTGGCGTACAGCGGAGAGATAAAAAGCGAAGCAGCTGTAGCAAAATATACAATAAATAAAACAGCTGAGAATACAAGCTCTTCAGGAGAAAACAGTCAGGAAAGCACTGAAAATGATCAGGAAACTTCCACCGGTCTAGCCGCTACACCGACTGAAGCAGAAACAACGAAAATTTTTAATGCCATTAAAGGATTATGGGTGAATGGTAATAACAAGTTCTACTTCGATCCGGAAAATAATGTTTTTCAATACGCTGACAACAAGGACGGCTGTACAGGAACGGCTTCTTTCTATCCAACCAATTCAAAAAACTCCGTTAACGTTTCTAGTTTTAATACAACAGGAGGGGTAGGATTTAACAGTCTTTCAATAGATTTAGGTAGTGCAGGGGATGGAATTATTACAATTGAAGGTGATAATTTTACATTCGCAGGTAATACCCCCATTTTCCAATAAAAGTAAAAGCAGAAAGTCGTGGAGGCTTCCTGCTTTTTTATTTTCGAAGCTTTCCTCGATCTTCTTCCTGTTTTCCAGTGAAGCCAGAGTCTCGACACCGTCGTCCGTCATATCGACATAATTCGCAAGCAGAGACTTCATCAGATCTTCCACCTGGGGATTCACTTCGTCGATTCCCCTGTACAGAGACAGACAGTTTTCCAGATTTTCCTTCGCTTCCGTAGACGCATAGGTTTGTGCTTGTTTAAGCAGATCGACGAGCGTTTCTTTATTCTGCAGCTTTGCAGCTTCCGCTTCCTGAATTTTCTTCTCCGCTTCCTGCCTGGCGGCTGCCTCCTTCTGCTCTTTTTTCCCCTGGACGATCAGGATGATCCCGGCTGCAATAAAACCGACCGCAGCGAGAATCTTGAACCATCTCGGAAGACTCGCCAGCAGACTGAAGATGATTAATATGACGATGCCTGCAACCAGACAACCGCAGCCCTTGCCTGAACTTGTATTTCCGCTGCTCATTGAATTCCCTTCGTTATTCTTGCTGATAATATTACTGGTTATCTTCTTTTTCTTTCCGTTGGAAGTACCAGATGTAAAATTCGACAATCCTACAGTTGTTTTACTATAAACCTTGTTGTAAACAGCCTTTTTCGGATTGTTTATATAACCCATTCCCTTTTTCCCGTAGGCAGGATTTATGGACCTCTTCAGCGCACGTTTAGCCTTTCCGGTCGTCCTTGCACTGAGGCTCTTTTTTAAACTAGGTTTTCTTACGCCAAACTTCATGACGTTTCTCCAGCGCTGTTCTGTTTCACTGTCACCTGATCGCGGTTGATCACGAATCTGACCTTCTTCTGGGACCATTCGTTCAGGACAATGCTGATGTCCATTTTCTGCCAGTCGGAAGGAACTTCGTAAGAAACCCAACCCGTCAGCTGTTTTCCAGCCAGGATATTTTGAGCTGTATCGAAAGATGTTTCTCCATTTTTCGTCATCAGATAATATCCGGTAAGACTCTGATCCAGAACTGCATCGTCAACAGTCGTACTGAAACTTGTAAAGCTGATCATCAGCGCCGCAGTAGAATCGTTGACAAACGTAAATTTCGCGTTCACAAACACTTTTCCTTCTGACGGCACATAGACTGCACCGTCGCCGTCGGTTTGTGTTACTTCGACAAGCTTCGCTTCAATATCGTCTTTCTCATAAGAGTCACCGACAGTATATTCGCTATTCTCTGAAGAGGATCCAAATCCGCTCCAATGGTTACCGCAAAGTGCCTAGCCGACTTATTTGTGCGTACTTATCAACAGAAACAACACTCCTTATAATAGAAATCACAGAGAGCTGCGCTCACTGAATATTATATGGAGGTCATGATAAATGGCACTTTCTAATCTGTTCGGATGGAATACAAAAGAAGATAAGGCTCCGGCTGCTGCCTGCGGAACAGCCTGCGGCGCCGGCGACAAGCCAGCTGAAACTCCGGCGGCATGCGGTTCTGCCTGCGGCGCCGGTGCCAAGCCTGCCGAAACTCCGGCTGCATGCGGTCTCCCGGCTGCTCGCACGATTCGAACGCGCGCACTACGGAGCGTTCAGCAAGATTCACGTTGTTTCGGAGGCCGATCGCGATTATCTCGTCCGGCAGATTCCCGGCATCGACGTCGAAGTCGTTCCGATCAGCAGCGGCTGCCCTGCCGATATCGCGCTTTCGCACGCCGGTGCCGACTCGCCGCACGGCCTCACGCTCACGGTCTGCTGGAATCTGGGCGATCCGGCGATCGCGGCCGGCTTCCGGCAGTTTCTCGAGCATGTACTGCCCCCGGTCTGCGCCGCGTATCCGGACCTTCGTGTCCGTGTTCTCGGGCGTCGTATCGATGCGCTGCTGCAGCAGGAACTGCAGCACCACCC
>CALMRA010000041.1 GCA_937872065.1 uncultured Eubacteriaceae bacterium
CTCATCTACTATCAATTGTAAGTCGGTTGCCTCAGGAAAAAAAGATAAATAAAAAAATAACAGGCTGTAAACATCACCCGGTAAACGGGCCATGAACAGCCTGCAATTTGTTGTACACTTCTGATACTTTTTAAAAACTGTTTTTATAGTTATTTTTTGTAAATACGCAGGCCCTTCGGATACTTGTTTTTGATCGTACCGGCGCTGGCCTTTCCGAAGCCTGCAGGATAACCGTCGTACAGCATCAGCGTCCACCCGTTCGGAACAGCTTCGGACGGCCTGATCTCTTCGCCCTTCAGATAGGACCAGAGCTCGTCCTCGTCAAGCTCCGTCGACGAGAGAACATCTTCCCTGCGCAGAGCCATCGCCAGAGCGTGAGACGGCTCGAAGCGGCCTTTTTTAAACGTTCCGAGCTCGAGTCCGGGACGAAGGACCTTGAGTCCCGACAGCACAGCCCCGTCTATATGATCCGGAAATGCCCACAGACGGTCGCCGCTCAGATACAGGTTCTCGTATACCTTATCCGGCATAAACGCGCTTCTGAAGGCCTCGTAGTCTGCGAGATCACGTTTTGAAGCCTTCCTGTACGCGGACTTTGTCTTCTTCTTTCCGCCGGAGGAGGGTCTGTCTCCGCTGCCTGCAGTCTTCGTAAACCGGGCGACGTAATGACCTTCGCCTTCCGACAGATGCGGGTAAACATGGATATCCGGAGACTGCTCCGTTTCTGTCGACGGCGGCGCATAGACGCCCTCGAATGAGAGCGGCTCCGCCCGGTACCTGCCTGTCCGGACCAGAAACTCTGAAATCTCTTCGTTTTCCTCGGGAGCGAAGGTACACGTGGAATACACCAGCGTTCCGCCCGGCTTTAACAGCCTGTCGACGGTTTCGAGAATATTTTTCTGACGGGCCGCGCAGGCAGCCGGGCGCCCGGGTGTCCATTCGAGAGTGACATCCGGATCCTTCCTGAACATTCCCTCTCCGCTGCACGGAGCGTCGACGAGGATCCTGTCAAACTTTTCATAGAAAGCGGGCACCAGCCGTTCCGGAAACTCATTCAGAATCACGGCGTTCGGTATCCCCATCCGTTCGATATTCGACGCGAGGATGCCCGACCGGGACTTGACGAGCTCGTTCGAAACGAGGGTGCCGGAGCCCCGGGTAAGGCTTGCGATCTGCGTGCTTTTTCCGCCGGGCGCTGCGCACAGGTCGAGAATCAGCTCGTCCGGTTCAGGCGCCAGCGCCTGGGCGGGCAGCATAGCCGACGGCTCCTGGGGATAATAGAGTCCCGTATAGTAATACGGATTCTTTCCGGGTCTGGCATCGTTGTCGATATAGATGCCTTCGGGACACCACGGAATCGTATCGGCTTTGAAATCCTCCGGCAGCTTTTCGAGAAGCTCTTCTCTGTCAGTCTTCAGAAGATTCGCCCGGATTCCCTTCCTGGCCTGTTCGCCGTACGACGCGAGGAAATCCCCGTAGCCGTTACCGAGCAGCTTCTTCATCCTCCCGAGAAAGGCTTCGGGGAGCGTGTGCTTTTCCATGCTGGCCTCGCTTTCAGTGGCTCTGACGGCTGTTCTGCCTGTTCTGCGAGCCGTTCTGGCGACCCTGCGAACCGTTCTGGCGTCCCTGCGAACCGTTTTTCACCTTCGCAAAGATCATCCTGCCTGCCGATGTCTGAAGGACGGACGTAACGAGCACGTCTACCTGACGGCCGATCTGATCTCTGCCGTTTTCGACGACGATCATCGTGCCGTCTTCCAGATATCCCACCGCCTGATCCTGTTCCTTGCCGTTTTTGATAAGCAGGACCTTCATTTCTTCTCCGGGCAGAACCACGGGCTTGACCGCGTTGGACAGCTCGTTGATGTTGAGCACCGAAACACCCTGTACGGTCGCAACCTTGTTCAGGTTAAAATCGTTGGTCAGGATCTTCCAGCCGTTGTTCTTAGCCATACGGACCAGCTTCGAGTCGACATCGTTGAGATCGTCGTAGTCTTCCTCGAGAATGATGATATTCGCCTTGTTATCTTCCTGCATCTGGTTGATGATATCCAGACCCCTGCGTCCCTTGCTGCGCTTGAGATCGTCCGCGGAATCCGAGATGGTCTGCAGCTCGTTCAGTACGTATACCGGTATGAGCAGCGTTCCTTCGAGAAATCCTGTCTTGACGAGATCGCCGATACGTCCGTCGATGATGACGCTCGTATCCAGCAGCTTGGGCGCCGTATAATCTTTCTTTTTATATGACTTCTTCGACGGAAGCTGTTCCTTCTCGGCTGTACGCGCGGCTCTGTTTTTCTGAATAATCGCATTCAGCTCGTCCGCCCGCTTGTACGGGATCATGAAGCCCATGTAGCCGAGCAGCAGATACGTCGGGATTGAAAGCACGAGACGTACCCACAGGATCGGTATCTGATAGAACGCAGTGCTGATGAGCATCGCCAGCAGCAGACCCAGGATGAGCCCGACTACCGAGGTCCAGATATCGATGAGACGGACCTGATTCAGGTTCTCTTCGACCTTGCTCGTGATAGCCTGCATAATTCGGACAATAACAGGAAAGATTAAATAAAAGATAATGGCAAAAGCAGCCATCATAACGATATAGTCGACAGCCTGGCTGTGAACCGGAATTAACTCCAGATAATTCGTAGAATTGAGCAGGTACTGAGTCGAGGGAATCGCAATGATGATTCCGATAAAAACGAAAGCATATCTTAAGATTTTCTGCAGCATATTTTCACCCCCTTTCCTTATTATTCGGCACGGCGGGGCCGCCGTACTAAATAACTATGATAACGGCTGTATTATAACATTAATTCATAACGGAACGATTCTATTCGATAAAGGTCTTCCGTCTTCAAAAAAGAAAAAAGACCCGCAAGGGTCTATTGATCTTCGGAAGAGCCTTCAGCAGAGCCGACTGCTTCGTCAATCATTTTAAAAGCTTCCTCTTTGGTCATGTCTTTGACGAGAACCATCTCTGAGATGAGAAAATTTCGCGCCGAACTCATCATTTTCTTTTCGCCTGTCGAAAGACCCTTGAGTCTGTCCAGAAGCATCAGGTTCTTGACGACGGACGCGACTTCGAAAATATCGCCCGACTTCATAATTTCCATATTGTCCTGGTAGCGCTTGCTCCAGTTGCTGTTCATCTTGCCCATATCGCCGGATAGCGATTTAAGCATTTCATCGATGACTTCAGGTTCGACGATCCGTCTCACACCGATTTCTTCCGTTTTGTCCACCGGAATCAGTATTTCCATTCCTTCTGAGACAATATCCAGCAGGTAATACTTCTGATCGGTATCGAAAATTTCGAGTTCCTCGATTTTCTTAACGATACCGGCGCCGTGCATTGGATAAACGATTTTATCTCCTACTTGATACATATAAATACCTCAGTTCATTTCGCTATTTATAGTATACCATACTTTATAAAAAAGATTATTTTATAGAAGTAAAGAGTCTTTGTCAATCTTATTCTTGAATTTCTTTAAAAGAGACCTCGATGGGATCCGAAGACCTCTTCAGTAATTATATATACCCTTATTTCGGAGATTTTTACTCCGGATATCTTCGCTTCCGCAGGCCTTCACACAGCCCTGTTCTGCTGCCCTTTCTTCCCCGGCCAGCTGATCATCGGGGTTCCGGGACCTTCCGAATCGGGGTCTGTTATAAATCCGCAGCGCCTGTAAAACGCTTCCGCCGCAGGCGCGGCATTCACCAGGAGGGGACTGTCGGGATACAGGCTTTCCGCGTTCTTCAGCAGGAAGCGGCCGATTCCCGCGCCCCTTCTGCATCCTTCGGTAAACAGCATCAGGATATGTGTTCCCTGCATCGCGATCACGCCCCGGACCGCGCCGTTTTCCACAGCGCCGTACATTCGGATTCCTCCGCCTTCCACCGCCCGCAGCGTCCGTTCGGGTCCCGGAAGAGACGCGAACAGCCTTCGCGTACCCTCCGGATCCGTCTGTTCAAAATTGATCCTCGCCCGCTCGATTGCGGTCGTGATCTCACTGCCTGAAAGTCTTCTGAAAATCATACTTTTATTCCCTTATTTCGAATAAAACCGGCAGGACCGCGGCCCGTTTCGTCCGCAGTCCCTCCGGTTCTTCGTCTATTCGTTGCTCTTGAGCGCTTCGACCATATCCACCCGGTTGATGACCGGAATCATTGACCAGTTGACAATAAATGTGAAACCGATCGTAAGCAGACAGGAGTAGATGTAGCTCTGCCAGTAAATCGTCCTCCCGAACATGACGATGTCCGTCTCTACAGTCAGGATTATAAAATTAAACAGCAGCTGTCCGAGGAACAGTCCGATGATCATCCCGATTACCGCAAGCACGAGATTTTCCCTGAATATGTAGCGGTTTGTCTCCTTCGGATAAAAGCCGAGCACCTTGAGCGTCGCGATCTCTCTGACACGCTCCGAAATGTTGATATTGGTCAGATTATACAGGACGATAAACGCGAGGATCCCCGCGCTGACCACCATGACGACGACGATCAGATTCAGGCTCGACAGCGACTCGTTCGACGCATTGACCGTCGTATCGGTGGACATGACCGTAACGATTTCTTCTCTGTCTGTGAGCTTTTCAAGCAGCGTATCCTCGTTCGCAAGCCCGCTCTCCGTCAGGTCCACGTACGCGATGTTATACATCGGCGCTTTTCCTGTCGCGGCGGTGTAAACCTCCGGCGACATATAGACGTAATTCTGAAGATAATTCTCCATAATTCCCGTCACCGTCACATTGAAGCTCTCGTCAGAATCGTAAACTCTGACGGTGTCTCCGATTCCGATCCCGAGGTCCGTCGCGACCTTTTCGTTGATCACCGCTCCTTCCGATTCGAGGCTTAAGATCTCGTCTGTCTGGCCGCGGGGATGGAGACTGACAAACTGCGTCAGCTTCGACGGATCGGACGGAACGACGACATAGGTTTCCAGCGATGCTCCGCCGTCTGTCCCTTCGACGCTCATCTGATTCTGGCTTGCCGCCATGACTCCCTTTACGCCGTCCAGACTCGAGATATAGCTCAGGATATCCTGCTTCTGGGCAAGATCGGTTTCGTTCTTGAATACGATCGTCTCGTCGAAGACCTGAATATTGTTAAACTGATTCGGTATGATCGAGAAAATCGAATCGTGCAGACCGAAGCCCGCAAGGATCAGCGCGGTACAGCCCGCGATTCCGAGCACGGTCATAAAGAATCTCGCCTTGTACCTCAGGATGTTTCTCGAGGAGATCTTCGTGATAAAACCGAGCCGGTTCCAGAGCATCGGGATCTTTTCGAGGAATACCCGCTTCCCCGGCCTCGGCGCTTTCGGCTGCATCAGCTCTGCCGGCGTGGCCCGCATTTCATACAGCGCGATGGCCGCGGCGGCCCCGATCGTACACAGGAAGGCGACTCCGACACCGAGCGCGACAGCGCCCCACGGAATCACCGTGATCAGAGCCGGCATCGAGTAAAGCAGTCCGTAGGCTGCGAAAATGACCAGCGGGAAAAACCAGATCCCGAACACCGCGCCGATCAGGCTTCCGATTCCTGCGGCAAGTCCCGCGTAGACGATATATTTTCTGAGTATCTGAGCCCTCGAATAGCCGAGAGCCGAGAGGGTTCCGATTTCCGCACGCTGTTCCTCGACCATCCGCGTGGTCGTTGTAAAGGCGACGAGAGCCGCGACAAGCAGGAAGAACATCGGGAACACGTTGCCCACATTGTTGATCCGGACGGCATCCTCGCCGTATCCGCTGTAGCCGGGATTGTCGTCCCGGTTCGAAACGTAGAATTTTCCGGCAGTCAGATCCGCTACCTGCTTCTTCGCATCGTCGATTTTCTGCTGCGCGTCGTCAAGCTGGGTCTGACCGTCCCGGCGGCTGGTCTCAAGT
>CALMRA010000042.1 GCA_937872065.1 uncultured Eubacteriaceae bacterium
AAGAAGTGAAGACACTGGAGAATTTAAAGCTGTCACTTCAGGATCAGCGTTTTCCTGAAGATTCTGTCAAATCTCCGTTTACAGTAACTGATTTTATACTTGCAGAACTCACGCTTCTGCTGTTTTCTATGGAAAACGGGCGCGATGCGAAAGATGCTTGTTTTAATCTGCGTAAATTCGAACTGTTCGGAACGCTGCCGCCCGGAGAAATCATGCGACGATATTATCTTGCACGGATCAAGCTCAAAGCCTGCAGCGGGCAGCAGAAATGGAATAAAATGATTGAAAACTACATGAGCTCCGAGTGCTTAAGAAGTCTGTCAGACTCATTCAGGCAAAAGGCAGATTCCTTCTGCCGGTAAAGCAGAAGATGCCCGCAGCCCGGACTGAGCCTGTCCGTATAAGGAAGAAAAAGATCCTCGGCTTCAAAATGCTCACCACCGGAATTATCGAACCGAACCGTCCCGCGATTTATTCAGATTACCTGAGCCGGCTTTCTCCGCGCGAACAGAAAAGCGTTCGATTCGCGGACAATCCAGATCGTAAGTACGATTATGAAACAACCGAGATCAGCGATAACGGAGAGATTACGATAACCGTACATACTGTGGACGGAGAAACCGCCGCTCCTGTTTTACCAAGGACAGACAGTCCGAAAGGCCGGCGCGATCCGGTTCGGATCACCCTGCAGAATATACGGGAAGCTGCGGTTAAAATCACGGAAGAAAACCCTCATAATTCGGAAGACTACTCGTATTTTATCGATGTGATTAACGATATAGAGCTGAAAAAAGTAGCTGACGGAAATGTTTCTATAAACGATGAACTGACGATTGACGAACTGGTGAATATTGTCGGTATGGTAAGCTCCGGTAAAACGACTCTGATGAAAATTATATCGTATATTCTGGTTAAGCGGGGACTGAAGGTATTCTGTATTATGACCGACGTCACTGAAGTAATTCAGAGTTATTTATTTTTTGAAAATATCGGTATTCAGGCAAGCCCTTACGTTAGCAGGTTAAACAGGGGATCCTATATCAGGTTGTTTCACACGTCGGGGGAGGCGGGACTTCCCCGCACGGTCGGGAGGTATCTGCAGACAAAATGTTCTCTCGACGGAAAGAGCATCGACAGCAGCAGCGAATCGATTGATAAAATTCCTCGCGTGGGCCGGGAACCCTGTGCAAGACTGACCAGCCACAATGCGAAGAAAAAGAGCCGGTCTTTTGTCTGTCCCCGGTATAATATCTGCCCGACTACACAGATGGAACGGGAGGTTTATACTTCAAATATTGTACTGACGACCGCGCAGGCGCTCCTGACTTCCAAAATCGGTACCGACAGGCAGCTTTTGCTTTCTTACATTCTGGAAAATGCCGACGTCGTTATTTTTGACGAATGTGATTCAGCACAGAAAACGCTGGATAAGGCTCTCGTCCCGACTTCAGGTTTTAATGAATTTATCCGACAGAGCCGGGATTTTTACAGTTCGATCAAGTTCACGAATGAAATTGTCGATATTGACTACAAAAACTATGTCAGTATCTTCGATAAAACGACGGACTACGGAAAATACATTATGGAAATGATCCGGCAGCTGTATTCCCATATCGAAAAACAGAAAAATCGAAAATCCACCTGGAATTATGTTTTTAAACGCGTTTTTTATTCTATGACACTTATACATAAGCTTCAAAGTGAATTCGAAAAGAGATTTGACGGAGATGAACTGACGGCTTCGATGAAGCTGATCGATGCGCTGGATTCGATTGTAAAAGGCAGAAGCGAAGATCTGTTTAAACAGCTTATTATTAATCTGCTCAGAGAGTCTTATGCTTCTCCGGAATTTGATCTTGACATCAGGAACTGGCTTGAAGGCTTTGACTGTTCGCTTACATTCGAAGAAGAAACTGTGATCAAGATCATATTGGCGGTTATTTCTTTTGACAGAAAGATGCGTGAACTGTGTGACGTTTACGAACTGATAAGCCCGGAAGATAAACGAAGAATCCGGCTTTTCGACTTTCTGCAAATGCGTTTCAACGATCAGCAGCTCTATCTTCCCGACGCGCTCAACGGCAATATTTTCGGCATGCGATACGAAAAAAAACGCAATCTTGAGGATCTAATTTTATATCGGCAGTATGCGTTCGGAAGAGCTGCGATGACGCTCCTCCCGTATCTCCGAATCGATGAAGCAGGGAATCCCGCGGGTCCTCACGCGCTGCTTTTATCCGGAACCAGCTATGCGCCGGGAAGTCTTGAGAGTCATGTTCAGGTTCCTGTCAGCTATATACTCGGGGTTCAGAATAAGGAAAAGCTGGATTTTCTCAGGCGCACTCGATTCACCGAGCTGTTAACATCAATCCGGGTCTCCGGACAGCCGTCTGAGGAGCTGCGTCTCGCAGGACTTCGAAATCTCTCGGAGAATCAAATCTTTCTGAATGCTGTCCGAAATGAACTGGATCGCAGCGGCAGGCTGCTGCTTATCGTCAACAGTTACGAACAGTGCGGCGTGGTCACCGATGTGCTTAACTGGAAGCTCAGAAATAACGCAAAGGTATGCCGCCTTATCAGACCCGGAGAGAAACGAAGTTCCGGCGGAATATTTAGAAACGATATCCGTGATTTCTCCCAGCTCGACGCGGATATTCTCATCGCGCCTGCGAAGGCGATAGACCGCGGTTACAACATCGTCGATGAAACAGGTCACGCTGTTTTCACGAGTCTGTTCCTGATGGTAAGGCCGATGCCTGTGCCGAACCGCCTGGAGGACCGTACCGGAAAATTGAACGGGCTTGTGGAACAGGAAATGAGAAACAGTCCGTTTACGCGCGTGACAGATCGTGCCGTCCGAGTCATTAAATGCGGATGGAAATACTGGTATCAGCTTGAACATAATTCAATGATTGGCAGTCTCGGAAGGCTTCCTCTTAAATATCAGATTGATGTGACGGCGTCTCTGTTTACGTTAATTAACCAGCTGTACGGAAGGCTTGCTCGCATAACGGATCCGGAACGCGACGAGGCGCATATTTATTTCTGCGATGCGGCGTTTCGTTCTCCGACTGATGCAGAGGGTAATAAAACGGGTTACGACTTTCTCGACAGCATGTACTGCTGGATGAAAGTCCTGATGAATGATTACGATCAGTCGGATCCGGAGGCGGCCGCGATGGCGAAGCTTATGGACTGTTCTGAATACGCCGAGGTTTCTGAAGCATTATATGCGCCTGTCTATCAGGCTTTTAAAGCGGGGATATTCCCGGGTAAGGAAATTAACTATGACTACGAACCGATCTGCTGAAAAGAAATCCGGGCGCACGATTCAGCCTTTATGTTTCACTCCGGATACGGAGCTTCAGGAAACGATCTGTACAATGTCTTTTCCGGAAGGTATAAAAAATGAACTGGTCGAACTCAACCGTTGTATTTACAGAGACGTAAATCCGAAATTTCAGCTTAGGAATACCTATATGATTCGCAGCGCCATCTTGAACTGGATGGATGCGGCGGTTGAAGTCAAAAATCTTAAACGGGATTCTGACGACAGCCGATGGCTCGTCATGATTAAGCATGGCGAGCAGTCTGTGGATCGTGAGCTTATTTCCCGGATTATCGTAACATGGCTTTACGATAATTATCCGCGCTCATTACTCGAGAAATGCGCGAATGGGGACGCCGTTATGCTGGCGAAGCTTCAGGAGATGCGAAGCCGGGCAATCAGCTGCGCGGCGCCTGAGAATTTCGAGATTCTTGAAACTGTACTCAAGCTGTTTGACAAAGAGGGTGTTCCGGCGAACGGTCTGACCTTCACTGCCTACAAGCTTCTTGTTGCGGACAGACTTCTGGGATGTGAAATGGAGATAAACGGAAAGGTCAGAAGGCTTCTCCAGACAGGTAGAGACGGAGAGTTTATTACGGAACCGGATTTTTGCAGGCATGGTAATACCGATAATCCGTATTCCTATGTGATTAAAATCAGTCTCCAGACAATCCCTCCGCAGCGTCACGCTCTGCTGATCGTAACGATCTCTACCAGACGTTTTATCGGACGCGCGTTTGACAGTACTGCTGCTTTGAAGAAAGTTTATCTGCCTAACAGCCTCAATGCGCATATCAGAATGAAGAACGATAAGTTCAGGCTCTTCGGCATTCACGTTAAAGGTGAAAAGGGCCCGAACGGGAAAAAAATCTATACGCATAAATGGGATGATCTGAACAGTCAGCTTTATCAGGATCTTGAAGACAGAGCGCTTCCGGAGCCGCTTGAGGTTCTGATTCATCCGGAAAATTACATAAAAAACGATCCCGGTAAAATGCAGATTCTTCTTCCCTTCATGAACGGTTATTCCTGGTGCGTTCCGCCGGCAGTCGGTACAGGAATCGCGTTTGCGGATCGCAGTAGTATTTTCTCGGAACTGACGGAGAAATTCAAGGGTCTGGCGGAGCCTGTTAAT
>CALMRA010000043.1 GCA_937872065.1 uncultured Eubacteriaceae bacterium
AAAATGTTTAATATGATAATTTTCATTGAAATATGGACGATTTGAACTGTAAATTCTTCATCAGTATGTAAAAACGATTTGAAACAGAAAATTAAGTCATTACACCCACAGTCTGTTTTTAAACACAAAAAAGCGTCTCTGCTTATATAGAGACGCTTCACCATGTTTATAAGTTTATTAATCTGCTGGCTATCTTCTGATGCTTCCGCTGCCGTCGCCATGGGCGAGAGTTTCGACTTCCTCTGCGCTGACGAGATTGACGTCGCCTTCGATCGTATGCTTCAGGCAGCTGGCCGCAGCGGCGTATTCCACCGCTTCACCCGGATCTCTGCCTGTAATCAGCGCGTATATGAGTCCCGAGGCGAAGGCATCGCCCCCGCCTACGCGGTCAACGATATGCATATCGTATTTGCGGCTGGCGTGACAGCTGTCAGTCGCCGCATCGTATATGAGTCCGGATATCTTATTATCATTCGCAGAAATCGCTTCTCTGAACGTGACGGCGGTCGTTTTGAAGCCGTATTTTTCCGCCAGCTCGCGGGAAAAATTCGCGAAGCGTTCGACTGCCGTTTCGCCCTGCGGTTCAAGTCCGAACACGTTCCGGGCTTCCGCCTCGCCTATTCCGAGGCAGACGTCGACATACGGCGCAAGACCCGTAAGGATCCCGGACGCCTTTTCAAGACTCCACAGATTCTTCCGGTAGTTGATATCCATGCTCACCGTAACTCCGAGCTTTTTGGCCGCTTTCGCCGCTTCAAGAACGATCTGGGCGGCATTGTCACTGAGCGCCGGAGTGATTCCGGAGAAATGAAACCATCCTGCTCCGTCGAGAATCTTCTCCCAGTCAAATTCCGACGGCTCCGCTTCCGCAAGAGCCGAGCCGGCGCGGTCATAGATTACCTTCGACGGGCGCTGGGACGCTCCCTTTTCATGGTAATAGAGACCGATCCGGTCTCCGCCGCGTCTGATCCATCCCGTACCGACACCGTACCGGCGCAGCTCGTTCACAGCCGCCTGGCCGATTTCATGTGCCGGAAGACGTGTCACAAACTCTGTGTCGAGACCGAAATTCGAACAGGATACGGCTACATTCGCTTCTCCGCCGCCGTATACGGCCTCGAACCGGTCCGCCTGTACAAAACGTTCCGCTCCCGGAGGGGTCAGCCGGAGCATCAGCTCTCCGAAGGCGACGACCTTTCCGTTATTATTCATCTCAGCCCCGGATCTTTTTGACGATCGCGTCCGCTTCGCGGGTCAGTTCGTAAATTTCGTCGAACTTTCCGGCCTTAATCAGGTCTCCCTTGACCATCCAGCTTCCGCCGCAGGCAAGGATCTTGTCAAATTTCAGATATTCTTCGACATTCTGCGGATTGATTCCGCCTGTGGGCATGTATTTCATCGTCGTGAACGCCGCGCACATCGCCTTGATCATCGGAAGTCCGCCGGCCTGTTCCGCCGGGAAAAATTTGAGCACGTCAAGACCCGAATTGATGCCGTAGATCGCTTCTGTCGGCGTGCAGGTCCCCGGTGTAACCGCGATATGCCGGTCCAGACACCAGTTGACAATGTTCTGATCGTAGCCGGGACTGACGATAAATTTTGCTCCGGCATTTACCGCTTTTTCCGCCTGGCCGATTGTCAGGACGGTTCCCGCGCCGACGAGCATATCCGGATATTCGGAAGCAAGAATACGGATGGATTCTTCAGCCGCCGCAGTTCTGAACGTAACTTCCGCGACAGGAAGTCCGCCTTCGACGAGAGCTTTCCCGAGCGGCTTCGCATCCTTCGCATCTTCAAGGACGACTACCGGGATAATGCCGATTTCTCCGAATCTTTTCAGTACGCTGTTCATGTGATCTCCTTTGGGTTTAAATGAAATAGGACGAGCGCTTCATCGTTTCATATTGTGGAATTCTATTTTGCATTGTGGAATTTAAAACCATTATACAGCGTAAAAAGCGCTTTTACAAGCCGAAAGAAGTATAATATCGCTTATAGTACGTCACAAATTTCGATACCCGGATTCGTCAGAATCATTCGACGGAGACGGACAGACAGGAAAAACAATGGAAGAAAAAAACCCGATTCAGTCTGCACAGCGCATATTTTCAGTCTACGAATACGTCTGCCGCAGCGGAAACGCCGGACTCAGCCAGATTACCGAAGCCCTCGGTCTGAACAAAAGCACCGTGCACAGGATGCTCGCATCCCTGATCTACATGGATTATGTAAAACAGGATAAATTTACGGGAGAGTATACCCCGACCTTCAAAACGGTGGAGCTCGGTCAGACCATTCTTGGCCGGCTGGATCTGCCGGGGCGTGTCCGTCCCTATCTGCAGGAGCTTTCCGACAGTACCGGGGAAACCGTCCATCTGGTCAGACGCGACGGGACCGACGTCGTCTACGTCGACAAAATCGAACCGCTGCACAGCCGCTCAGACAGTATACGGATGGCCAGCCAGATCGGCAGGCGGCGCCCGATGTACTGCGCGGGTGTAGGCAAGGCGCTGATGGCGTCGATGCCGGAGAATGAGGCTGCAGAAATATGGGATCACAGCCGGATCGAGGCAAAGACCGAGCATACGATCGTCACACGTGAAAAAATGAAAGAAGAGCTCGCCGGGATCCGCAGCCGGGGCTGGGCGCTCGACGATGAAGAAAATGAAAAAGGGGTCCGGTGCGTCGCGGCGGTGATCCCGTCGGATGCCGAACCCGAATACGCGTTCAGTATTTCGGCACCGGCAGCCCACCTTGACGAAACACATCTCCCGGAAGTGATCCGGGAGGTCCTGAAGCGCCAGAAGGAAATATCTGACGCGCTGTGATGCCTGTACTCTTACCCGGCGTCCGGCCGGATCTTGTCGCTCGCCCGCATAAACGGCAGATAGAACAGCGTGCCCGCGGCGATCGCGACGAGCTGAAACAGAACCGCACGCCAGTCACCGCCTGTCGCGAGCAGGGGGCCGATAACCGGCGGGATCTGGAACGGAATGCACACCGTACAGGATGAGATGAATCCGAAATGAGTCGCAAACCATGCCGCGATCATCGCGAGTGAAGGAAACACGGAAAACGGAACGAGGAGCGCCATATTGAAAATAATCGGAACGCCGAAAATCATCGGTTCGTTTATGTTGAACAGTCCGCGTTTCAGACTCGCTCCCGCAATCCTTCGGGAGCCCGCCGATTTTCCAAAAATAAGATACGCGAGGATCAGGCACAGCGTGCTGCCCGCCCCGCCGATCATTCCGTAAACCGATACGAACGAAAGATTCACGATACCTGCGGCTGTTTCTCCCGTCACCCAGGCCAGCGTATTCGCCGCCGTATTCGCAAACAGAAACGGGCCGACCAGTGAGGCCGCCGCTTCCGTCGAACGCAGTCCGAAGCAGTACAGCAGATTGCACAGACAGCTGATCACGCATATTCCCGCGAGGGACGTAATTATGCGCCCGAAGGGAATCGCGATCAGGATGCAGAACAGCTGCAGCGGAGCAGTACCGGTCATCCCGGTGACAAACTGCGAAAGTACGATACAGCAGAACAGAACAGACACTGCGGACAATATCTGCGCGAGAACATTTTTATCCGTAAGCTTCAGAAATCCTGTATGCAGGGTATGAAAAATCGAGCAGACGATAAGCCCTGCAGCGCCGCAGCCGAAATACAGATCGGTTCCCAGTCTCCCGCTTGACAGGACCTCCTGCAGTCCGCTCTCTCCGAACAGAATAAACAGTGATATGACGGTGCAGATAGTCCCTGCCCACGGGGTGCGAACCCCGTTTCCTGTTCCGATAAACCAGGCTGCCGCCGCTGTATAGATAATCCCCGCCAGCGTGAGACAGACTCGGATAAAACCGGTCCACCAGATATCAGCCGCCGGAAGCAGCTCTGCGTTCAGGAACAGCGGAAGCAGCAGCCTGTCGACAAGGGCCGCAGCGCCGGCTGCAAAAAAGAACGGCGCGCTTGCTGCAAGCGCGCGCGAAGCCGAACGAAACCATATATTATTAGCGAATCTGACCGCCCGCGCGACAAATCTGTCGGTGAACTGACCGCTGCTGTCAGGAGTCATTTTTTCACTTCTCCTTTGAATCTGAATTTTCAGTCATTTCTTTAAACGTTCCGGTTAAAGCTTACCGTGAAAAATTCGTACTTATCTCCGGGATGCTCCGTAACCGAATATTCAAAAATCCGCCGGTCGTCAAGAAAACAGATCTGTTCGACCTCAAACACCGGAACGCTGTTTTCCAGCTTCAGAAAGCTCTGCACCTGAGCATCAGGCATGCGGGCGCGAAGCGTACGGTGAGCGCTGTGAACCTTATGGCCGAGCTCATCCCGGATAAAGCTGTAGATGGACCCCTGCAGATGTTCGAGCTTAAGTCCCGGAATCACATCGATGGGCATCCAGGTCTCTTCCGTCGCTGCCGGGACCCCGTCCAGGCAGCGGGTTCGAAGAATATGATAGGTAAACGTATCTGCGGAAATCTTCAGCTGTTCGACGACCTTCTCAGGCGGTATGACCACCTCGAACAGATGGACGATAGAGCTGATCTGTCTGCCCGTGCTCTCCATGTCTACGGTAAAGCCCCCGACTTCACCTGAAACACTGCCGAAGGCGCCCCGGCCGTCCCGGATATCGATGTCCTGAACGAAGGAGCCGGAACCGCGCCGTTTCAGGATCAGCCCTTTCGATACGAGCGCATCCATAGCGCGCTTCACGGTGATCTTGCTGACTCCGTATTCCTCGCACATTTCCCGTTCCATCGGAAGCTGATCGTTGGGCTTATAGATCCCTTCTTCTATTTTTCTCTGTATATCCTGTTCGATGAGTTCGTATTTGAGCATTTGTTTTTCCTGATATCATGTCTTTTGGCCGATAAGTTATTTCTTTATAACAAACTAATCTTAAGAGAAAATGAAGACGCTGTAAATGACAAAAAACGGCTCCGCCTGACGCGGAGCCGTTTTGACTTTCGTTAAAAAAGGGGAAGTATTCATTATTGGTTTTAACGAAAGATCAGGCCTTCTCTTTCAGTTCGGCCATCTTTTCATAGACGTCGATAAACTGTTCGGCCATGTCGATGACGACCATACCGGTCATCAGGTGGTCCTGTGAATGTACGAGCAGAACGGTGATTTCGTTCTTTTCGCCGTTGGCTTCGGAGGTGATCAGCTCGGTCTGATAATTATGCGAGTTGTTCATTTCGTCGCGGGCTTCCTGGATCTGCTGACGCGCTTCCTTGAAGTTCCCTTCCTTTGCCGTTTCGATCGCTTCCATTGCGATCCCGCGCGCATTGCCTGCGTAAGTGATGATGTTAAAAGCAGCTTCTACGATCTGATCTGCTGTCATAATGTCTCCTGACTTTATTCGAATTTGTTTTTAAAACTGCAGTAGCTTTCGATTAGCCCGGCATCGTTTAAAAACCTGCACCGGTCTATCTTTGTGAACCAGACCTCCGCCGACGCCCGTTCCGAGAGTCGCACAGGCTAAATTGCGGCTGCCGGCGCCGCTGCCAAGCAGACACTCTGCAGCGGCGGCGCAGTTCGCGTCGTTCTCGACAGCCACAGGCACATGACAGCGAGTCTGGAAGTAGTCGGCCAGGTTGAGGCCGTTGAATCCTTCGATGATATTAGCTTTTATTTTTCTTCGTCCGTAAATCCGTTGTTGTCTGAAAGCGTCTTGTACCATTCTCCGCTCTTTTTAACAGTCCGTTTCTGAGTCTTCAGATCCAGACTGATCAGACCGTAGCGGTTTTTATAGGCGTTGGTCCAGCTCCAGCAGTCGATGGGTGTCCACAGATGATAACCCTTGCAGTTCGCACCTTCTTCGATGCCCTTATGGAGCCATCTCAGATGATCCTTGATAAATTCGATACGGTAGTCGTCTTCGATCTTGCCGTCTTCATTGATGAAGCGTTCTTCTCCTTCGACACCCATGCCGTTTTCAGAAATATAAAAGGGTATATTGTCGTAGTTTTCTCGAATATTCGTACAGATATCGTAAATGCCTTTTTCGTAGATTTCCCATCCGCGGTACGGATTCATCTTCGCGCCCGGCATCTGGTAATTATCGAAGTACATATCCGGCATGAACGTGTCGAATGTCGTATCGCTTTCCTTTTTCTTGACGCGTCTCGGCTGGTAGTAGTTGACGCCGAGGAACATAACCGTGTTGTCTTTGATGGTCTTCAGATCTTCAGATGTGTAATACGGAAGCGCATCCTGTTCCCTGAGGATCTTGATCAGACCATGCGGATATTCGCCCTTGATGGACGGATCCAGGAAGCTGCGGTTAAAGAACAGATCGCAGGCGTATGCCGCTTCGACGTCCTCCTTATCGTCCGCGTTTCTCGGATACGACGGTGTCAGATTCAGAACGATTCCGATCATGCCGTCTTTTCCGGACTGCTTATAGGCTTCGATCGCTTTCGCGCTCGCAAGCATCGTGTTGAACGCCACCTGCGCAGCCCGCTTTCCGTCCTTCACGCACGGATAATGGAAATCGTACAGGTATCCGCCTTCCACCGGCACCATCGGTTCGTTAAAGGTAAGCCAGTATTTGACTTTGTCTCCGAACAGCTCGAAACAGGTCTTGGCATAGGCTGCATACGCATCGACAACTTCACGGTTTTCCCAGCCTCCCTTTTCCATCATGCACATGGGCATATCGAAATGGAACAGGTTGATAAAGGGCGAGATGCCTTCTGCGATGAGGGTGTCGATCATATCGTTGTAAAACGCGACAGCCTTCGGATTCGGTTCGCCTGTTCCGTCGGGAATCAGACGCGTCCACTGAATGCTCGTTCTGAATGAATTGTGACCCGTCGCCTTCAGAAGCTTGATGTCTTCTTTATAATTCTTGTAGAATGTCGATGTGTCTTTCGGACCGACTCCGTCGAAAAAACGTTCCGGTTCCTTTTCAAACCAGTAATCCCAGATGCTCTGGCTTCTGCCGTCGACATCCGCAGCGCCTTCTGCCTGGGGTCCGCTTGTCGCGGACCCCCACCAGAAACCTTCCGGGAAAGTATAAGTTGCCATGTTTATTCCTCTGATTTATATTCGATTCGAATATGACCTTCCAAATTTGACCGGTCGGATTATTCGTGAAATTTATTGACGATGATTAAGCTTCTACCGCTTCGGCCGCTTCTTCAGCAGCCGCTTCCGCCTCTTCCGCACAGTTCTGCTTGTCAAGCGCCTTCAGGAACGGGAACCAGACCACTCCGACAACTCCGATCTGCACAAGCTGAAGCAACGCGCCCTTCCAGGAATTCGTTGCAAGGAAGCCTGAGAGGAAAACCGGAACAGTCCACGGAACGGATACGCCGGTCGTATAGGGAACCAGACCCCAGGCCATCGCCAGATAAGCGATCGTAACGGAAAGCATCGGCGCGACGATCCACGGAATCGCGATAGTCGGGTTCAGTACAATCGGAAGACCGAAGATAACAGGTTCGTTTACGTTGAAGATACCGGCCGGAAGTGCGAGTCTGCCGACGTCCTTTAGCAGCTTGCTCTTCATAAAGAAGGCCAGCATGATAACGACGATAAGCGTTGCGCCGGAGCCGCCGAGACCGACGGTGAATGTTTCCATGAAAGGCTTTGTGACGATATGCGGCAGTGTCTGATGATTCAGGAATGCGTTCTGATTTTCAAGCATCAGCGCGTTCCAGATCGGGTCGAGGACTGAGTTTACGATAATCTGACCGTGCAGACCGAAGAACCACAGCAGCTGTACAAAGAAGATCGCGATAATCGTCGCCCAGAGACTTTCTCCGAGACCCATCAGAGGCGCCTGAATGATCGTGTAGATAAAGTCGTGTACATTGCCCCATGGTGTGAACGTGAAGACGATGCTGATCAGAAGGAATACGCACAGTGTCAGGAACGCAGGAATCAGAGCTGCGAATGAATTCGCGACTGCCGGCGGTACCTGATCGGGCATTTTAATAGTCCAGTGTTTCTGAGTGAAGAAGCAGTACAGATAAGCTGCAAGGAACGATCCGAACATCGCGACGAACATGCCCTTTGCACCGAGTCTGTCGGTGGTCATGACCGTTGCGCTCTTCAGAAGCGTCGTTCCAGTCAGCGCGCCGTCGCTGTCAACAGCTACAACCGCACCGGAAACCCAGGGGGTTACGATCAGGAATGCCGTCAGCGCGATCGCCGCGCCGAAGATCGGATCGCAGTCTTTTGATTTCGAATAGTAGTACCCGATACCTAAGCAGACCGGAATGGACATGACGTTCATTGTGGCAAGCGATGCCGGGGTAAGCATTGTCTGCAGGGTAGCCAGCGCGTCTGCGCCGATCAGGTTGCCCAGATACGGGAAATTTGAGATGATCAGCATGATGGACCCGAAGATGGTAAGCGGGAAAGCCAGCATGAAGGAGTCACGCAGAATACTGAAGAAGCTGATATTATTGATCTTTTCACCGAGGGTCATTATCGGGCCTTCGATTTTGTCATAAAAACTCATGAGATCTCCTATTATTTATGAAATGAATGGCAGTCAGTATTTATAAATGCGGTGGATCCTGTTAAGTGAGGATCCAATGTAAATCGTATGAATTGAAAACTGTCGGCAGTCGATTACAGATAATCGCAGGCTTATTTCTTTTCGTCTTCGACAAGCTTGGTTGCGAGATCCAGGATCTTCTGTCCGTCACAGCGGCCGTACAGAACCGGCGGAATAATGTCGACCGGAATACCGAGTTCCTTGCCTTTGGCTTCCATCTTCTTCTTCATCATCCGCATCTGCGGTCCGATAAGAAGTACGTCTGCTTTCGGAAGTTCGGCGTCTACCTGACCCTGACCGACGGCCCAGATTTCATCATCTCTCCCGTCCTTCTTCGCAGCATCCTTCATTTTGTTGACGACCAGGCTTGTGGACATCCCGGAACAACATGCCAGTAAAATTTTCATGATAAGCTCCTTTCGCAATCATGTGCTCTTTTAACATTGGTACGTATCAATGTTCTTTATGCTTTCATTATAGCACCGTAATTATGAATTTCAATTGAAACTACAAAAAATCTGTTTCATCTTTTAGGCTGCTTTGAGTTTCATGATCTGTTTGATTTACAGAACAATTTACATCGCAGAAATAAAAAAACCCGGCAGCAGCCGGGATCGAAGTAAACTCGTATAAAATTAAAAATTTACATTAGTCAGAAAACGCGCGTATTTATAATTATGTACGGAACGTGAAAATTCGAACATCGTTCCATTGGTCAGATAAACCTTCGCATCGATGACCAGGGCGGGATCGCCGGAATCAAGCTCCAGCAGCTTCGCATCCTCTTCCTCGAGCTTAATCGCGTAGAGAATCTTATCCGCGAAGCCGATTCCGAAACGCAGATCGTTCAGGACGTAGGAATAGAATGAATTCTGCAGAATATCTTCATTCAAATACGGAATTACTTCCTTTGGATAATAGGAAGTTTCAATCGTAAAGGGTTTTCCTTCTTTAAAACGCAGCCGTTTGACAAAATAAGTCAGCGCTCCCGGTTTAATGTTGAGCATTTCCGCCAGCTTCTCACTCGCTTCGATCACTTCACAGTGAAGCACCTTGCTGGAGATCTGCTCGTCCGGAAAATCGCGGGTAAGCCCCTTGAGCTGTTCGAGACTGATATAGTCTCCGCCGGTCGTTTCACGCAGAAAAATTCCGCTGCCCTGAACCTGATAGATATATCCCTTGCTGACGAGCACGCCTATCGCCTTGCGGACTGTGGATCTCGAAACACCGTACATCTGAATCAGATCCTCTTCCCGGGGCAGCTTTCGCGTCTCATCATATTTACCTTCGAGGATCGCCTGAGTGAGATCGTCTACTATTTCTTTATACTTTGCCGCCATATTCCCCTCCGATGTCTGATCTTGGACGTTCCCATTATAACCAATTACAAACATACTTACAAATATAGTTTATCTCATTTTTTTGTAAAAGCAAGATGTTCGTTTGCAGTTTATATTCAGTTTATTTTAAAAGTTTGCGTTAAGTTACATTGATAAAATG
>CALMRA010000044.1 GCA_937872065.1 uncultured Eubacteriaceae bacterium
TCCCGACAAGCGGATACAGGAAAATTGCGCCCAGCGTTTTCAGCGAGGTCGGAAGCTTGATCTTTTTCAGCTCATAGACCACCCAGCCTGCGAGAAGACCCGCAACCATGCCGCCGAGAAAACCCGCGCCGACCTGAGAGGCCAGCCATGCTCCGATCATCCCGGGGGCAAGTCCCGGCTTGTCTGCGATCGCGTAGGCAATGTAGCCTCCGAGTATCGGAACAAACAGTGTCAGACCGCCTTTGCCGATGAGTGCAAGTCCGGCGAGCCAGCCTTCCGTCGGTTCTGATGCGCCGAGCGGATTAAGCATGACGGCCAGTGAATAGAGAATACCGCCGGCAACGATAAACGGGATCATATGCGAAGTCCCGGTCAGGATCCATCTTTTCAGTTTTGCGGCAGTCGATTCGCCGTTCTTTTTCGGGGCTGCAGCCGTTTCTGTTTTAGCCATTATTTTTCCTCCAGTGTTTCGGTAAGCAGGTCGTAGGCGCGGTCCGCATCGCTGTTGAGCAGTTCGTTTCTGAAATCTTCGTGAATCAGTCTGCGGGAAAGCTTAGCCAGCAGATCCAGGTGTGTGTTGCCGGCTTCCTTTTCGGGAACCGCCAGCATGATTGCAACCTTCGCTTCTTCTCCGGTTTCAGGATTCCATACCACAGGGCTGCTCATCTTCGCGAAAGCGATACCCGCTTCCATGACGTTGTCTGTTTTTCCGTGAGGGAGCCCCATATCGAAACCTATTGCTGTCGGGGCAATTTGTTCTCTGGCCTGCACATCTTTATAGAAAGCGTCGACATCTTCTATTTTACCGGCTTCCTTCAGTGCTTCTGCCATCCGGTACAGGACGTCGTTTTTATCCGCTGCATCGATTCCGTACAGAACCGCTTTCCTGTCGAGCATTGAACTCATCGAGTTCCTCCGATCTGATTTGAATTCTATTGATTAATACGTGTGGAGCAGAATGTGTAGTTCATAAGCGCTTATGTTCTGATCTGTCTTTATTTTATGAGGCGGTGATGTAAACGTACAGATTCAACTTAAAATAAAACTTTTTACAAAAATCAGAGCCTTCGATTTTTGAAAAAAGCTTTTACAAAAAATGAAACAGGCTCAAATATTGTATGATTGAATCATGAACAAATACGAAAAGCAGAACCGCCTGGACCTGATCAGGCGCTATATCGATGAAAATTATCAGGGTAAGACGGAGGAACACGTCAAGCTTAAAGCGCTCCGGATGTCAGAGGAGATCTGCGACGCGGAGGCAGCGCCTAAATTTGCTTACTTCGGAGATAAAGAATTTACGATCGATCTGACCACGAAGAAGACGTTCTCCGAGAAGCTTCTCTCGCTCATCGACGCGTCGGGAATGACAGATGCGGAGGTCTATAAGCGGGCGGAGGTGAGCCGGAAAGTATTCTCGAAGATCCGGACAAACAGGGATTATCATCCTGCGAAGCAGACAGCGATCGCCTTTGCCTTCGCGCTGGGCCTGGATCTTGATCAGACGGACGATCTGCTGGAGAGGGCGGGCTACGCGCTCTCGCCGTGTTCAAAGGAGGATCTCGTCATCCGCTATTTTCTCGAGAACGATATGCACGATCTGTTCGATCTGAACGAGACGCTCACGGATCTCAAGCTTGCCCCGCTCACCGCGTAGATGTCGCCTGACGGGAGACCTTTCGGATGTCGTGCTGTTTTATGATAGAGATACAAAAACGACAGGCACAGCCGTCGATACAGGAGGCTTTATCATGAAAAAACAGCTGGTATTTATACTGGACAGAAGCGGATCGATGTCGGGACTTGAAAAGGCCACGATTTCCGGATTTAACGAAACCATTCGGAAACACAGAGCGGCAGACACAGACTGCGCCGTCACGACTATTCTGTTCGACGATGAGATCGAGGTTCTGCACGATCATATGGATCTTGCGTACGTGCCGGAGCTTACGGAAAAGGAATACTTCACCCGGGGCTGTACGGCTCTGCTGGATGCGGTCGGGTCGACGCTTAACGGCGTTCGCAAAGGAGAGGACGATCTTGTCTTTGTCGTGATCACGACAGACGGCCTTGAAAACGCGAGCCGCGAGTACTCGTATCAGACTGTCAAACAGATGATTGAAAAACGGAAGAAGGATGGAGGCTGGGAATTCGTATTTCTCGGTGCCAATATCGACGCGCCGGAGGTCGCCCAGACTCTCGGAATCGACAGGAAGCACGCCGCGACGTACAAAGCGGATGAAAAGGGAACGCGGCTCAATTTCAATGCGGTCAGCGCGACCGCCTGCAAGTATTTCGGAGGCAGTGGTTTTGCGGAAGACTGGGATTCGGAGATCGTCGATTACGAAAAGAAAAACCGCTGAGTCCGAAGCTGCCAAATTCTTCTGATCAGGGTATAACTTAAAATCGATCTGACAATTACTACGGATAAACCTGGCGCCGTCGTTTCTGAGATAGAAACGGCGGCTTTTTTCTGCGCTCCACAAATTTGAAATGCTGACCGTTGACATCCCGTATCCATAGATTTACTATATCCATAGATATAATATATCGAAAGGAAATGAATATGAAAGTTCATCAGAGCGTGGAGCAGGGAATCTATGTCGTACTGATGCTCGCGCTTGAAAAGGATCATAAGCCGGTCAAAAGCAGCGTGCTCAGCAGGATTCTCGGAGTTTCGGACTCTTATTTAAAAAAGATTCTGCGAAAAATGGTCATCGCGGGTATTATCACATCGAATGCCAGAAGAGACGGCGGTTTTCAGCTGGCCAGACCGGTGGAAGAGCTGACCATTAACGACGTTTATCATGCGCTTGAAGGCGAGGGCAACGAAATGAAGCTTTCGGGACTCGCTCATCAGATTTTCGACGAAGATGAAAAGCTCGCGGAGGACGAAAAGAGGGTCGTTGAAATTTTCGACAAGGCGTTTGACGCTTTTGAAAATGAACTGAAAAAAATCAGCATATCGGATCTGCTTTTTAAAACAGATTATACGAACGGCAAAACACACTGGAGCGACCGGATTCTCGAATCAAAATCGCAGACAGCTTAAACGGGAAGAGAATATATGAATAACTATCAGATTATTACGGACGCCACCTGCGACATGAATCAGGAGATTCTGGATCAGAAGGATATACTCGTCATGCCGATGGAAATTGTCATGGACGACGGACAGATCTTTCAGCATTACCCTGACTTCAGGAATTTTTCAGCGGATGACTTTTATGAAGAGCTGAAGAAGGGAAATCTGGCACATACCTCTCAGATCACGCCGGCGCAGTATCTGTCGTTCTTTACTTCGATTCTCGAGGAAGGAAAGGATATCCTGTATGTCTGCTTTTCCAGCGGTATGAGCAATATGGCGGCGAACGCTAAGAATGCGGCGGCAGAGCTTGAAGAACGATATCCGGGAAGAAATGTCATCGCCGTGGATTCGCTGGGTGCCTGCGGCGGCGAAGGGGTTCTGGCTGTCAGAGCGGCGGAAAACCGTGAAAACGGCATGAGCATTCAGGAAAACGCAGAGTGGCTTGAGAACAACAAGCTTAATCTTGCTCATTATTTTTCAGTTGACGATCTGATGTATCTTCATAAGGGAGGACGGGTGAGCGCCGCAACTGCGATTGTCGGTTCGGCCCTCGACGTCAAGCCGATGATGTACGTCGATGATGAAGGAAAGCTCCTTGTCAATTCTACGGTCAGAGGGCGGAAGGCTTCCCTGAAAAAACTGATTGCATTTACGCAGAAATCCATTATCGATTCTGAAAACCAGATATTATACATCTCCGGAGCTGAATGTCGCGAAGATGCGGAGTGGCTGCGAAAAAAAGTTCTTGAAAAGATCCCCTGCAAAGATGTTATCATTACTACTGTCGGTCCGGTTATCGGAACGCATACCGGTCCGTCGCTTATATGCCTGTTCTCATTCGGAACCGGCAGAAAACCGGTGTCTGATATCGCCGGTGTAATCAGACGCCTTCAGTAGAGAGGAAATGCAGGGTTAATGAAAATATACAGCAATGCGGACAAGCTGCCGCAGGGAGAAGCGCCGAAGACGGTCACTGAAGGCTGTCTCGTACTCGAAGGCGGCGCATGGCGCGGGATCTACACTCAGGGAGCGCTGGACGCGCTGATGGAAGAAGGAATCAACTTTCAGACGGTGACGGGAATTTCTGCAGGAGCGATGTCCGGTCTCGGATACGTTTCCGGTCAGATCGGATTTTCCGGCAGGATCAACCTGACTTATCGTCACGATAAAAATTACTGCGGTCTCGGCGCCTATACGAGAGACAGCGGGGTCACAGGTTTTTCCTACTTCTTTAACCGGATTATGCCCGACAACCACTTCGATATCAGCCGGTTCGCAGATCCTCGACGCAGATTTGTCGTCGCAGCTACGAACTGCCATACGGGAGAAGCGGCATATTTTGAAAAGGGCAGCTGTGATATTTTCAAAGCAGTACAGGCATCCGCGACCGTACCCTATGCGTCAAAGCCTGTCGATATAGACGGGACTCCATATCTGGACGGCGGATGCGCGACGAAAATTCCATACCAGTGGGCGAAAGACAGCGGCTTTTCAAAAATCTTCGTGATCCGGACACGCGACCGTACGTTCCGCAAGGAAGAAAGCGATCATGACAGGCTCAATCATTTCTTTTACAGGAAATATCCGAAGCTTGAGGAAGCTCTGGCAGTCGGAAACAGCAGCTACAACAAGCTGCTGGGACAGATCGAAGACGACGAGCGAACCGGCAGGACCTTCGTTCTGGCGCCGAAGAAGCCGGTGGAGATAAGCCGGTTTGAGGGCGATATGGAAGCCCTGGGCGAGCTTTACTGGAACGGCTACAATGAAATGCACGAGCATATGGAGGAGCTGAAAGAGTATCTGGCGAGCTAAAACCGCGGTTATTCCATCGTTACAAATGTAAATAGACAGAAATAAAATCAAAAGAAGGAACTCATCAGGATGATCACCGTTCAGGAAAATCAGCTTTGAGTTCCTTTTTTATTCTTACATTATTCAAACATTGAGATCTGCTCGCGCCGGACGGACTTCATCAGCCGATCTGTGACGATCTCATCTCCCCGCGGATGTCCTGTGAGCATCGGAGAATTCGGATCGTGGGCACAGGCGCGGTTCATGACATTTTTCGGGCTGCCGGTCGCGTAGCAGTAGACGCAGCCGTGGGCGCAGGTGTCATAGGTTCCGATATCGACGCTTTCGATGCATCGGCAGGCGTCCCGCTGGTTCGGGTCCTTCTTCACGTCGACGGGACAGTCGATGATTTTTTCGATCATCTCCCGTTCGATACATGCGCCGTGCGCGATTCCGTATTCGGACAGGTCGATCTTTTCAGCGCAGGTGTACAGAGGCAGTCCGTACCTGCCGGCCGTTTCCGAAAACGCAGCGGCGATCTGGTGGATCTCGCTATCAGTCATCGACCGGAAGCGCTTCCGGCTGTTCTGATAGATATCGATAAAGCTGATGATACAACGCCGGGTCTTTGCGTGGAGCGCTTCGCACATCCGTTCGAACTGTTCGATATGCCAGGAAACCGTATGGGTCTCGTCGATAAAGACCGGGTCGTATCGCCAGATGACGCGCTCCGGTCCGATCCTGTCGGAAAGCTCGGAAAAGGTCCGGATCAGCTCATTCTGATCGGGAAGTCCGGGCTCGATATCCCGGCCATAGGGTGTGAGCGTGAACTGGAAGTAATAGGGGAAGCCGAATGCATCGAAACGGTCGAGCCTGTCCAGCATCGGAGCAGGATTTTTCGTCCAGAATACGAAGCAGTCTACCGTTTCAGGAGAGAGCGCGACCCGGCTCAGCCGGTTCGGGTTTCGAGGATTCGGGATCAGTACAAAGCCTTCGTCGAGACGGTTCATCAGCCAGTCGGAGTACAGCGCCGGAATGTCCGTCCGTCTGCTGGCGCTGACGATCATCTCATCTGCCAGCAGTGGTCCATCGGACCGGAGCCGTGTCCGAGGTCGAGCATCGCGGACAGCGCGCCGTTCAGATAGGTTTTTGCCTGCGCGATGCTGTCTTCGAGGGAGAGTCCGTCCGCGAGACCGCAGGCGATGGCGGAGGACAGCGTGCAGCCGGTTCCGTGGGTGTTCGGGTTGTCGATCCGTTTCGAATGGAACCAGTGAGTGTTTCCGTTTTCGTACAGCAGATCCGTCGCGTCCTTGATGCGGTGCCCGCCCTTGACGAGAATCGCGCCGTCGTAACGCTCCGCGATCTTCTGCGCTCCCCGAATCATGTCGTCCGCGCTCCGAACGGGGAAGCCGCACAGAACTTCGGTTTCTGGAATGTTCGGGGTGATCAGAGCCGCGGCCGGAATGAGCCTGCCGATCACGGCTTCCTGTGCTTCTTCGGAGAGCAGCCGGCTTCCGCTGGTCGAAACCATGACGGGATCCACGACGATGTTACGGGCGCCGTATTCGGCGAGCGTATCGACGATGACGTCGATGATCCGGCTGCTTGAGACCATGCCGATTTTCACGCTGTCGGGAACGATGTCCGTGAAGACCGCGTCCAGCTGGGCCGCGACGAAGTCCGGATCCGTTTCCGCGATACCGAAAACGCCGGTCGTGTTCTGCGCGGTAAGGGCGGTGATCACGCTCATCCCGTACATGCCGTGAGCCGCGATGGTCTTGAGATCCGCCTGAATGCCGGCGCCGCCGCTGCAGTCGGAGCCTGCGATGGTCAGTACTTTTTTCATCTTATTGTTCATTTATTTGAATTTCTGTTTTTTCTTTTAGAGAGCGTGGAGCTGTCGAAACAGTCAGGCTTCGATCATTTCTTCGGAGAGCCTGAGAAGATTCCGGCATTCCCGCGCGATATCGTCAGCCGCGAAAATCGCGGAGACCAGCGCCACACCCGCGACACCTGTTCCTGCAAGCTCCGGCAGGTTATCCCGGGTGATCCCGCCGATCGCGACAACGGGAATATCGACGGCGCTGCAGATCGCCAGGAGCATTTCACGGGAAACCTCGACCGCATCGAGCTTCGTCGAGGTCGGGAAGACAGCGCCGACACCGAGATAATCTGCTCCTGCTGCCTGCGCTGCGAGAGCCTGCTGCACCGTCTGGGCGGATACGCCGATAATCATGTCCTCGCCGACTGCCGTCCGGACGTCTCCGGCTTCCATATCCGACTGCCCGACGTGGATCCCGTCGGCCCTGCACTTGAGGGCGATCTCTACGCTGTCGTTGACGATCAGGGGGACGTTAGATGCGCGGCATTTCTGTTTGAAGATCTCCGCTTCGGCAAGAAAATCCTCCGGATCCAGATCCTTTTCCCGGATCTGCAGACAGGTCGCGCCGCCGGCCAGCGCGTCGTCGACCTGTTCGGCCAGTGTTCTGCGGCCAGTCCAGGCCCGATCTGTCACGGCGTACAGGCACATCGCCCGTCTGACAGCTTTCGGATCACGCATTGTTTTATTCGATTTCTGATTCTGATCAGCGGAGTTCATACTTCGCGCCTTTTTCGAGTTCTTCAGGAGTGAGATTGTAAACCGCGTCTATCAGATAATTTCTGAACGTAGAGTTACCGTCGAGTTCGCTCATCCGGCTTTCAGCTTTTTCGCCGCACAGCCCCATCGCGCAGACCGCCGCTGCAGCCGCTTCGAACAGATCGTCCTGATTTGCAGTCAGATAGGCGGTGGTCATCGAGGAGAGCATACAGCCGCTGCCGGTGATCGTGCTCATCATCGGGCAGCCGTTTGTGATGCAGACGGTCCGTGCGCCGTCCGAGATGATATCGGTCGCGCCGGTGATGACGACGACAGCTCCGGTGCGTTCTGCAAAATTACGGGCAAGGGCAGCCGCGGCGTCGAGGGTATCCGCGGTTACAGCATCGGCCGCATCCGCATCCACGCCCTTCGTCGTGCCGGAGCCTTCCGCCAGGGTCTTGATTTCGGAGATATTGCCCCGGATCACGTCGGGTTTCACTTCGTCGAGAAGTCCCAGCGCGGTTTCCGTCCGGTAGGCTGAAGCCCCCGCGCCTACAGGATCCAGCAGGACCGGATGGCCCAGCTCCTTCGCCTTGCGGCCGGCCGCGTACATTGACGGAATGGTCCGTTCGTTGAGGGTTCCGATGTTGATGTTGAGTCCGCCGCAGATCGCAGTGATATCCGCCGCTTCGTTCATATCGTCCGCCATGATCGGCGAGCCGCCGCAGGCCAGCAGGATGTTCGCGCAGTCGTTGACCGTCACATAGTTCGTGATGTTGTGGACCAGCGGTCCCGCCGCTCTGACGTTTTCCAGCCGTTTCTTTAAATTCATTGTTTTCCTCATTCTTCACTTTTATTTGACATCAGGATCATCAGGATACCGCTTCCGACGCTGATCCTCGCTTCGTCGTCCCGCCATTCGTTGCTGACGCCCACAGGCCAGGTGTTTGTGACCGTCGCATCATCGAGCGGGTATTTCGCGCCGCCTATGTTCACACCGGTACAGCGGTCGGTCATTGCAAAGACAGACAGCGACCAGCCCTTCCGCTTCGGCAGGACCACCTCCTTGTCCGTCATGAACAGCATGTCCGAATTTTCATCAGCCATCCGGACAAACAGCCCTCGTTCCACCGCGTAGCAGGCGGACTGGATATTCGCGAAGGTATGATCCAGCCTGAGACCGAGGGCGCTGGTGATCTCGATTTCGTCAAAGCCGTGTTCCACCGCATAGCGGACGGCGATCATCGTGTCGGTGTCGTCCTTTTCTTTCCGGTAACGCTGGATCGGGATATCGGGATCGACGGTTCCGTCGTAGGAATCGAAGTCGCCGACCGCTAGATCCGGCACGATTCCGTCCCGTTTCGCGTAGCCGCAGCCCTTATCACAGGCGATAACGAAATCCTCCGGTCCGATCTCAGGTGCGGGCGTATAGACGCCGCCCGATATGATCACGCATTTTTTCATATTTTCTCCATAATAAAAAGAGCCGCCCTCTGGCGGCCCTCCGTTAAAAGCAATCGTTCTGACTCCCTACGGCGGCATGATCCGCATCAGGTCTAGGGTCGAAGCCGTATGCTTCCTCTCAGTCTGTGCGCAGACTCCCCTGTATCTGTATCCATTACACCCGATATCGTGAAAAAAGTCAACATTCTGGAGTGACGCACTCATTCGGGTCAAAAATATTTTAAAACTCCCCGTTAATGAGTATAATAAGCGTAAGACAGGAGGGGAGACGATGGAACAGCAGACATTTTTTACAGCGCAGGATTCACAGCCGCTTGCGGCAAGACTGCGTCCTCAGACTCTCGAGGAGTTTGCGGGGCAGAAACAGCTTCTCGGAGAGGGAAAGGTTCTGAGGCGTCTCATTGAAAGTGACCGGATTTCGTCAATGATCTTCTGGGGACCTCCGGGTGTCGGGAAGACGACGCTGGCGAGGATTATCGCGAACAAGACCCAGGCGAACTTTATCGACTTCTCCGCGGTGAACAGCGGGATCCGTGAGATCCGCGAGGTTATGAAGAAGGCCGAGAAGAGCAGACTCTACGGCGGCAAGACCATCGTCTTCGTCGACGAAATCCATCGTTTCAACAAAGCTCAGCAGGATGCGTTCCTGCCCTATGTTGAAAAGGGAAGCATTATCCTGATCGGCGCGACCACTGAAAATCCGTCCTTTGAGATCAACGGGGCGCTGCTGTCCCGCTGCAAAGTCTTCGTACTCAAGGAGCTTTCGACAGACGAGCTTGTCGGACTGCTGGAACGGGCGGTGACCGATCCGAAAGGCTTCGGAGACGAAAAGATCGAGATCGAACCTGAGATGCTCGAGGTGATTGCGAACTTCGCCAACGGAGACGCCCGTTCTGCGCTGTCAACTCTCGAGATGGTCGTACTCAACGGCGAGACCGACGGCGATACGATCCGGGTGACGAGCGAGACTCTCGAGCAGTGCGTCTCAAAGAAATCGCTGCTTTACGACAAGAAGGGCGAGGAGCATTATAATCTGATTTCCGCTCTTCACAAGTCGATGCGAAACTCCGATCCCGATGCGGCGGTATACTGGCTCGCCAGAATGCTGGAAGCCGGTGAGGATCCGCTGTACGTCGCCCGCCGGGTCGTCCGGTTTGCCAGCGAGGATATCGGGCTGGCAGATCCCAATGCGCTGGAGATCGCAGTCGCCGCGTATCAGGCCTGCCACTTTATCGGAATGCCCGAATGCACGGTCCACCTGACCCAGGCCGTCGTCTATATGTCCATGGCGCCGAAGTCCAACGCGCTGTACACGGCTTACGAAACCGCGAAGCGGGACGCGCTCACCCAGCTCGCGGAGCCCGTTCCCCTCGTCATCTGCAACGCGCCCACAAGTCTGATGAAGTCTCTGGAATACGGGAAGGGCTATCAGTACGCCCACGATTCGGAGGAAAAGCTCACCAATATGCAGTGTCTGCCGGACTCACTCGAAGGCAGGGAATACTACATTCCGACTGAACAGGGAAAAGAGGCGCGCTATAAAGCGCGCCTCGAACAGATCAAAGACTGGAAAATCAGGCGGAAACAGAAGAAGTAGCGGCGCCGGAGCCGGAAGCTTCGGCCGGAGCAGCGATCATCGCAGCCGGAGCCGAAACTTCTGCAGTGACTGCACCGGCGGCCTGATCTGAGGAAGCTCCCGAACTTTCTTCCACGACATCGACGTTTTTGCAGAGTACGAAGGTCACGACAGCGGATATGATAATCGCAACTGCGACAGCGACGGCTGCGGCGATGATGGTTCCTTCGAAGATCGGCAGCGCCAGTACGGTGGAATAGCCCATGACGTAGGCACGGGCGCCCAGCAGGCCTGCGGTAACACCGCCTGCAGCGCCGCCGGCCATTACGCCGATCATTGGTTTTTTAAGAGGCAGGTTGATGCCGTAAATGGCCGGTTCTGTTACGCCTGCCACGATGCATCCGAATGCGATGGACAGTGCTTCCGTACGGAATTCCACGTCTTTAGAACGAAGCGCTACGCCGATGCAGGCGCCGCCTTCAGCCATGTTGTGGAGCAGGAATGCGGGACGGAATACAGCGTCATAGCCGGGATTGACGAGCGCCTGGGTCATGAACGGAACGAGGGCCATATGCATGCCGCACATAACGAGCCACGGCAGGCATGCAGCCAGCAGACCGACTGCGATCGGCGCAACTCTGTCTCCGAGGAAGCCGAAGGCGATTGCGAGGTAGTTTCCGAGGTAGCCGCCCAGCGGTGCGAGAACAACATAACCTAAGATCATCGTGACGGTTACGGTACCGAGACCGACGAAGATGGATTTAAAGATGCCGGGAACGATTTTGTTGAAGAATTTTTCCATATAATACGCGCACAGCGCCAGCAGGAGAGCAGGAAGCAGAGAACCGGAATAGCTCATCAGCCGGACCGGAAGTCCCAGAAGGGTGACCGCTTCGCCCGCCGCTACAAGCGCGGTGTAGTTCGCGTGCAGCAGGGATGCCGCGCAGATCATCGCGTAGATAGGTGTGGCGCCGAGCTTTTTCGCTGCTCCGTAAGCGACGTAGATGGGCATGAAGAAGAATGCCGTGTCGGCTACGCCGCTCAGCAGGGTATACGAGGTTGTATCGGCAAAATCTGCCCATACAAGGGTGATCAGCAGGAGTACGACCTTGAGCATGCCGCCCGCAACCAGGCCGGGAATCATCGGCGTGACGGATGCGGATACGAAGCCGATGACGGCGGAGCCCGCGCTCTTGAAGGTCAGGGGAGTTCCTTTTTTTCGCGTCTATCTGTTTAGCCATTTCAATATACCTTTCTTATTCTGATAATCTTTTGATTGATTATTTTGCTGCTGTATCGTTTATTCGTTCCAGAGGCTTTCGCCGCTGCTGGTGATCACTTCGCGCATCCAGTCGTAGGATTTTTTCTTTTTTCGTTCAAGCGTTCCGTTTCCCTGATCGTCCATGTCGACGTAGATCACGCCGTAGCGTTTTTTCATTTCGCCGGTGCTCAGACTGACAAGATCCATCGGCCCCCACATCGTGTAGCCGAAGCAGTCGACCCCGTCTATTACGATGGCTTCCATCATCGCCCTGAAATGATCGCGCAGAAACTCGATGCGGTAATCGTTCCCGGATGGTTCCGTCTTCTTCGACCTTATCGACAGCGCCGAGTCCGTTTTCAACGATAAACAGTGGTTTCTGATACCGGTCGTAGATTTCGTTCAGGCAGTAGCGAAGTCTCAGCGGGTCGATAGGCCAGCCCCACGGCGTGCTTTCCAGATAAGGATTCTGATCTCCGCCGATCACGTTAAAGTCGCTTTCCGCGGAAACTGTGCAGGAGCGGTAGTAGCTGAAAGAAATAAAATCCAGTGTCCCGTTTCTTAAAATTTTGTCGTCGCCCGGCTGCGTATGAAGCGTGACACCGCGGCGGCCCAGCAGATCCTTTGAATAAGCCGGATATTCTCCTCTGGCCATGACGTCCGCAAAGTACCAGCTTTCGCGGCGGCACTGCATGTGTCGAAACATATCCTCCGGACGGCAGGTCGCCGGGTAGATCTCGCTCATCGCGTACATCGCGCCGAACTGCGAACCCGGCATCATGTCGTGGCCGAGCTTTACAGCCCGGGCGCTGGCGAGAAACATGTTGTGAGCCGCATTGTAATGGGTCTGATTGTCTGCCTTGTGTGTGCCGCAGGCTGCAAAGCCTCTGACCGCGTTGATTTCGTTGAAGGTAAGCCAGTATCTGCACTGTTTTCCGAAGCGGTCGAAGAGGACGCTGCAGTATTTTATATAGCGGTCAATGGTGTGGCGGCTGGACCAGCCGTCGTAATCGATCGCGAGAGCGGCCGGAAGCTCGTCATGATAAATCGTGATCATCGGCTCCATACCGTATTTAGCAAGCTCGTCCAGTATATCCTGGTAGAATTTCAGACCTTCTTCTTTCGGGACCGTTTCTTCGCCTGTCGGGAAGATTCTGCTCCAGCAGATCGAGAAGCGGTACACGTTGTAGCCCATACCGGCCATCAGCGCGATATCTTCTTTATAGTGATGATAGAAATCCACCGCTTTATGGCTCGGATAGTAGCGGTCTTCGTAAAGATGCGGCTCTGCTCCGTCCGTCAGATCTTCGGGATTGAAAAAGCTGCTTCTGGTTTCGCCGAATGAACCGTCGGCCAGAATCAGAGAGTTGCAGCGGGGATGTTCGTGGCTTCCCGCCATTTCAAAGTCGTGAGTCGACAGTCCGCGTCCGCCTTCCTGATAACCGCCTTCCACCTGAAAATCTGCGGTCGCGCCGCCCCATAAGAATGATTTGTCCAGTTTCATGAATTCCTCCGTTTTCTTCTGAAAATCTGTGCTGTTGTTTTCGATGTCTTTAGTATAAGGGCGGTTTGAAGCAAACCCGAAAAGTTTCATTTTCTGAAACTCGAGGCCCGGGACGGTGGTTTGAGAACGAAAAATCACCGATAGTTTGAGATTGCGCTGAGTCTAAATGGGAACGTTCAAGTGTTAGGAAACTCTTTCTGCGAGTTGGTTGCTTAAGTCACCGAATTGAAAAAACTGCCCGTTGTCCACGGAATCTTATGCTTGTAGAATGAGAGTGTAATAAGAAACTCAAGGCGAATAAGCGGCGGACGCGGAATAAAACGATCTAAAAGTATAAGAATACAAGGAGAACACTATGATTTTTGACAGAAACGAAAAGAAGGACGTAATTGCACTGCTGGGAGCAGGCAGTATGGGAACGGCGATTGTCAGAAGAATCGCGGCAGGCAGAAAGATACTGCTGGGCGATATCAGCGCGGAAAATCTGGAAAAGGTATCGACGGATTTTCGTTACAGCGGTTACGATGTGGAAACCATGATTGTCAACGCACTGGAAAAAGATTCCATCGAAGCCTTTGCACAGAAGGCAGCGGCCCTGGGCGATGTCATGTATTTCATCGATACAGCGGGAGCTTCTCCGAATCAGGCGTCGCCTGAACAGATCCTGAATCTCGATATGGTCGGGACCGGATACGCTGTCGATGCTTTCGGAAAGGTTATGGCCAGAGGCGGGGCCGGTCTTCTGATCTCAAGCCAGACAGGCTATATGATGCCTATCCCGTTTGACGTCGAATCTCAGATCCTCGCAGCATCGACAGAGGAGCTGATGGATATTCCGTTTATCAAGGAAACGGCGACCAATTCGGGAGCCGCGTATATCATCGCGAAGAGAGTAAACCAGCTTCAGGCGCTCAAGGCGGCGGCAACCACCTGGAAAGAACGCCGGGCGCGTATCAACTCACTGAGCCCCGGTATCATCGTGACGCCTCTTGCTTATGATGAGTTTGCAGCGGCAGGTGACAACTATCAGGCTATGATCGACGCTTCAGCCGCAATGAGAACCGGCACCATCGATGAAATTGCAGAAGCGGGAGCTTTCCTTCTCGGTGAACATGCCGGCTTCATTAACGGAACAGACCTGCTCATCGACGGCGGCACCATTGCTTCGATGCGTTCCGGTGTTTACAGCATTAATGTTCAGTAAATTCTGACATATAATACGGGCAGAAAGACTCATATTAATAACAGCAGTTTGGAGATCTGAAAATGATACTTACCGGAAATGAGGACCTGCGCGTTCAGAAAACGATCGAGTCGGTTAAAAGCGCCTTTCATGAGCTTATCCTCGAGAAGGATTATGAGAAGATCACGGTCAAGGAGCTGTGCGAGCGGGCGAGGATCAACAAAAAGACCTTTTATACCTATTACGATACCCTCGGCGATCTTCTCCTGGAAATGCAGGAATCGGTCTCCGGCGAGTATCGCGAGCGGATCAAAGACTATACCCTTAAGGATATGGATAAGCTGGTCAGAGAATTCTTTGTGTTTTCTGAGGAACAGGGCGAATTTTACGAAAAGATCACCTGCGGCGGCAGCTATCTCCGGATCCGGGAACAGATGATCGAACGTGTCAACGCAGAACGGATCATTTACCCGGAGCTGTCCGGACTGGATAATGAAAAACGTGAAATTGTCGAAACATTTATATCGGAATCACTGCTGAGCATCTATCGAAAATGGATTGAGAGCGGCAAGAAGCTTCTGGTGAACGATGTGATCCGTATTACGACCGATCTGCTCGTTGACGGTGTGAAACGATATACGAAATAGAACAGATAAAAGCTTATAGACAGTACGAACCGTTCAGACCACAAGTCTGAGCGGTTTTTATTTGTGTTTTTTGATCGATGATTCTCTTAAGACGATGCAGTCAGTTACATCATTGCTGTAAATACTAATTAATTTCATCTTTAAAATTTTGTGGAAAAGCCGTTGACAGAAATCTTAAACAGTATTAATGTATTAGATAGATAGTACAGTAATACATTGATACAGGGTGTGCGGATCTTTGATCTGCAGAAAGAACGATATCGGTAAATAAATCAGATTTCAGGCGATGATCCAGGAGAAGAAAAATGAAAAAGGCATTCACGGCAACAGGATTCACAATGATTATGATGACAGTACTGATACTGTTTGCAATGGCACTGTACGGAAGCGGAGTAAAAGCGGCTGATAATGAAGCGAAGACGATTCAGATCCAGCCCGGCGATCAATGTCTGGAAGTCTATGATGAATATTACACGATGAACGGCGGAGCAAAGCAGAACTGGACAGGAGATTACGTACTGACAGGTACGAATGTCAATGAAGACGGAACATCCAGCCCGTTTCAGGTTAAGGTCGACGGTTACCACAGTCTTAATCCAGATAGAAGTATTACTCTGAAGGATCTTACGATTATCAATACTGAAGAAAGTGAAGAGTGCGCGTTCTATATAAACGAATGCTCAGCGGTTGAGCTTATTCTGAGCGGCGAAAACTGGGTCCAGAGCGGATCGGGCCAGGCGGGAATCAGAACAGGCATGGTATCAGGCTGCCGGTTATCGATAAATGGAGACGGCGAACTTCACGCTCAAGGCGGTGAAGATGGAGCAGGTATCGGCGGTGGTCGCAATGAGTCAGCAGGCGGTATCACAATCAACGGCGGCCGTATTGCAGCATATGGTGCAGGAGAAGGAGCGGGAATCGGCGGCGGGTTATTTGGATACGGGGATTATATATATGTCAACGGCGGGACTATCAGAGCTAAAGGGTATGGTACAGCTGATCATATAGGAAGAGGTTCAGACATTCCGCAATATGAGAGCGATAAGTTATTTATTCAGGTCACAGGCGGATCGATTGATGCAGATCCTCAAAATTATCTGTATCTTAACGCATATAATAATTTAAACATGGAGGGCAGTCGTCTTACCCGTTATACGCTTAACCTGAAAGACGGTTTGGGAAATGCCGCAGCTGAGTGTTCTGTTCAAGATTTAAATATCGGCGGTTATACCGGAGTAAACGGATTAGTTGAACGCTTTGACTCCAGCAATTACGGCATTAAAGATATGCAGACTAATGCCGGCGGACAGATCATTTTATATCTGGACGGAAATTCGATTCAGAACGGTACGAGAGTGACGTTATCCGCTGACGGAAAGACCTTTACCGGAATTCTCGACGGAACAAACGCGGACCTCACGCTGCTGCAGTCTGTCACCCTTCAGGAAGGGAACCATCTGACGATCTGGAACGACGGCTATTACGTCGGCGCGGACACAGATCCCTCAGAATCCGAGAAGACAATGAATAATTCCGGTTATATCATCGACGGCGGACAGGCTGCCAGCGGTGTTACCGTTAAAAACGGTGCGGCAGATAAAAATATCATGATCAGCGATCTGAATATCGACAGCGAAACGCCGTTTGTTATTGAAAACGCTGCGAGCGTAAATCTGACTGTTTCGGGGACGAATACTCTTCGTGCAGGCGACGGTAAAGCAGGGCTGCAGGTTTCAGAAGACGGTTCTGTCGTGATCGACGGGACAGGAAGCCTGCAGGCCTTCGGCGGAAGCCAGGGTGCAGGGATCGGCGGAACGGACGGGATGACAGCCGGGAGCATTACAATCAATTCAGCGGACATCACGGCAGTCGGAGGAACAGATGCGGCCGGGATCGGCGGCGGAAGCCACGGCGCGGTTACCGGGATCGTCTTAAACGGCGGGACTGTTACGGCGGCAGGCGGAGAATCAGGTATCGGAATCGGAAGAAGCAGCTGCCTTACAGGAAAAATCACTGTCAATCCGGATGTAACGCTGGCCTGTGTATCAGGAATGAAATACGGGATTACGCCGCTTACCAATAACGTTTATCAGCAGCCGGTCGCGCAGCTGTCCTTTGCGGAACAGCAGACAGCCGGTAAGACGATCAGTCTTTCAGATTCCGTCAGTATTTCTCCTGTTCAGGATTTTCAGAAAGCTGCGTTTACGGTAGAATCGGGGAGCTACAGCGTACTGCTGGACGGCAGTCAGCAGGGCTATGACAGCGGTAAGGAAACGGTCTTTACGATCGGCGAAGGAATGACTTGTTTCAGCAGCCTGCAGAACTGTATTTCCACCGATAATCAGTAAAATTGATGAAATTTTTCCGTACAACTTTGTCATCGCACTGCCCATACAGATGATTATAGTGGCGCCGTTATCACTAAGACTTGCCGGTCGTCCTGCGTCAATCAGCTAAATCGCAGATACAGGTACGAATCCGTTAAACGGCCGCCGGCACAGTCGTTTATAATCGAAGCGGGAAATTAGAAGCCTGCATATCATTGACCATATCGGGGATGCTGTTAAAACTGACTATTGCAGCATTCCTTTTTTATTTCGTTTATTTGGAGTTTTTTTCCTCAATGTATCTTCGTCGGCGTTTCTGAGGTATTCGATCTGCTTGCTGTCGTTCATGTTGGTTACGATAAACTTGCCGTTGTAGCCGAGCTTGACCTGCAGATCGACCGCGGCCGTTTCCGAGAACATCAGTCCGAATGCGGCGACCTTTTCATAACGGACGAGATCCTCGACAAATCTGTCGATCGCTTCCCAGTCGAGGTTTTCATAGGCTGCTTTCAGATCCTCCTGAATCGTATGGAAGTAATCGTCCATGGAATGAGAGCCCATATAGCCCATCACATCCTCGACAAAGTTAATTTTGTTATGGTATTTATTATCAGTGAAGGTGGCGGCATATCGAAAATCGACATAATTATCATATTTCAAAATCCAATAAAGAACCAGAGGTCACAAATGCTAACCTGCGAAGAAATCAGAAACATGCGGAATAAAGAAAATATTTTTGCGGTCTTTCTCGGAATTCAGACGACGAAAATCACTCCCGGCTACGCGGAAGGTGAGATGGTGATCAAAGAGGAATTTATGAATATCATCTCCTCCGTTCACGGCGGCTGCTATTTTACGCTGGCAGATTCGATAGGCGGAGCTGCTGCAGCTACTCACGGCTATAAAATCTCTACTGCTTCGGGAGATCTGAATTTCCTGCGTCCCGCGTTAGATTCAAAAAAACTCGTATGTAAAGCCGAGGTGCTCAAAGCGGGGAAAAGGCTTATTGTCAGCGAAGTAAAAATATACGATGAAAAAGACAGGCTGCTGGCGGCGGGAGTTTATAATTACGCGAACCTCGGAACGCCGCTCTAAACGGCGCAGAGCGAGAGAATGAATTCTATGAAAAACATATTTCTCGTCGAAGACGATACGGAGATCGCGAAGAATCTGACACTGCTTCTTCAGTCGGAAGGATTTGCGGTTACCCGCGCCGCCTCGAAGGCTGAAGCATCGGGCAGTCTCGGTGATCATCCGTATGATCTCGCCCTCGTAGATATCTGTCTTCCGGATGGCAGCGGCTACGCGGTCTGCACGGAGATTAAACAGAGCCGGAATATTCCGGTGATTTTTCTGACGGCTTCAGGCGATGAAGCGAGCGTCGTGACAGGGCTCAATATGGGCGCGGACGACTATATCACAAAACCCTTCCGGCCGAGAGAGCTTATCGCCCGTATCGGCGCGGCCCTGCGGAACAGCGGCCGTTCGCCCGCTGTTTTCGAGATGGGTGGACTTCAGGTCGATACGGCCGGCGGGACGGTAAGCAGGAACGGAGCCGAGGTGTTTCTGTCGGCTCTCGAATACCGTCTCCTTCTCGTATTTGTCAGCAGTCCGAAAAGCGTCATCACCCGCGAGCATCTGCTTGACGAGCTGTGGGATGCGGCAGGCGAATATGTCAACAACAACACCCTTACCGTCTATATCAAGAGACTGCGCGAGAAGATCGAAGACGAGCCCTCGAATCCGAAGATCATCCTGACTGTCCGCGGAACCGGTTACCGGCTCGGAGGCGGATGTGTTTCGAAATAAGGAGATCCGCCGGTTCGCAGTCATTTTTCTGATCATTACAGGAGCAGCCGCAGCCGCAGGCTTTAGCGTCAGCCGTGAGTCAGGACTGCTGATCCTGATCACCGCAGCCGCGTTCGGGACGGCTTTTTTTATCTTCACCCGGATCCGCTACCGAAAACTCGCAGAGCTTGCCGATCAGATCGATCTCGTTCTGCACGATGATGACGGAATCTGCATCGCGGAGCTTGACGAAGGGGAGCTGTCGATTCTGCAGAATGAGATTGCGAAGATGACGACGCGGCTCAACGAACAGAACGCCGCGCTCAGACAGGAAAAGGTCAATCTGGCCGATTCGCTGGCGGATATCGCCCATCAGCTGCGCACCCCGCTTACCTCGGCGAATCTGGTGCTGTCACTGCTGAAAAACGAGGATGATCCCGTCCGGAGAAAGATTCTGATCCGCGAAAACGAGGAGCTCTTCGCGCAGATGGACCGGCTCATTACCTCTCTGCTGAAGCTGTCGCGCCTCGATGCGGGGATTATCGAATTTCAGAACGAGCCGGTCAATGTGAAGGAGCTGATGGATATGGCCCTTCGTCCGCTGCTCATACCGATGGATCTGCACGACATCACGCTCCGGACCGAGCTTCCTGACCGGATGATTATCGACTGTGATGCCGGCTGGCTGTCGGAGGCGGTCCGCAATCTCGTCAAGAACAGTATGGAAAGTGCGGGGGACTCCGGGACGATCGATATCCTGTGCTCGGACAATCCGCTGTACGGTGAGATCACAATACATGACAGCGGCAGAGGCTTCGGCAATGAGGAGCTGTCTCATCTGTTCGAACGGTTCTACCGGGGGGAAAACTCCGCAGTCTCAGGTTACGGGATCGGAATGGCGCTGTGCCGGAGCATTATTATCAGGCAGGGCGGCACCGTTTCGGCCGGAAATCATCCGGAGGGCGGCGCCCTTTTCAGGATCCGTTTTCCAAAGTGACGGATCTCTCACTTTAAAGTCACCGGAATGTAAGCGGAAACCTCTATGATGGTAATCAGAAAGATTTTGAAAACATGGCAGACCTGATTGACATGTATGATTGACATCATAGAGGAGAGGAGCTTTATATGGCATTTCTGAAGATAGAAGATCTGAGCAAGGTATACGGAACGGGGGAAAGCGCCGTGACCGCGCTGGATCACGTTTCGCTCACGATTGAAAAAGGGGAGTTTGTCGCGATTACCGGATCCTCAGGTTCCGGAAAATCGACGCTGCTCCATACGATTGCCGGTGTCGACAAGCCCACAGGCGGAAAGGTTATCCTTGAGGGTCAGGATGTTTACGCGCAGGATGACGAGAAACTGGCTATCTTCAGGCGGCGTCAGGTGGGGCTTATCTACCAGTTTCATAATCTGATCCCAACACTGGACGCAGCGGAAAATATTACCCTCCCCGTGCTTCTAGACGGCAGGAAGGTAAGCGAGGAGCGTCTTGATGATCTGCTGGAGCTGCTGGGAATGAAGGAGCGCAGAAACCATCTGCCGAACCAGCTTTCCGGCGGCCAGCAGCAGCGGGTCGCGATAGGCCGCGCGCTGATGAACGCTCCGGCCGTCATGCTCGCCGACGAGCCTACCGGAAGTCTCGACAGCAGGAACGGTCACGAAATTATCAGGCTGCTCAAGGAGAGTCACAGGAAGTATCATCAGACGCTGATTATCGTCACTCATGACGAAAATATCGCGCTGCAGGCGGACCGGATTATCACGATCTCGGACGGTCGGATTACCCGTGACGAAAGGCTGACGGGCCGTTCGTGAACATTCTGAATAAAGCGGCTCTGAAGAGTCTGAAAAACAACAGGACGCGGACCCTCGTCACGATCATCGGGGTCGTGCTGTCGGCCGCAATGATCACCGCTGTCGCGGTCTTTGTCGTGTCTCTGCAGAGCTATATGATTAACGGTGCGGCTGAGAAATACGGCGGCTGGGCGGTCGAGTTCCTCGACGTCCCTCAGTCGTTTATCGAGGAACAGCAGCAGAATCCGGAGGTTTCAGGGACCGCCTCTGTCGAGAATATCGGCTATGCGCTGCTGCCCGGATCACAGAACCCGGACAAGCCCTATGTGTATCTCGAAGGCTTCAGCAGCGGCGCCTTCGATACTGTGCCTCTTACGTTAACCTCCGGCAGGATACCGGAAAACAGCTCGGAGATCCTGATCCCGTCTCATGTCGCAGCTAACGGCGGAGTCAGCTGTTCGATCGGCGATACCATAACTCTCGATATCGGACGACGTGTCTCGGGTGAGAAAACGCTGGGACAGGATACGCCGTATTCAGGGGATTCGGAGCAGTTTAAGCCGGAATCGCAGAAGATATGCAGGGTCGTCGGTTTCTATGAACGACCGTCCTTCGAGGAATCCACAGCTCCGGGCTATACGGTCATCACGGCAGCGGACGCGCAGTCTCCCCAGAGCTGGAGTGTCTTCGTCACCCTCAGGGATCTCAAGTCGGTTCAGTCCTACGTGAAGGAAGCAGGCGGAGCCTATGCGAGCATCCTGAACAACAATGTTCTGCGCTTCACCGGAGTTTCGGGCGACATCTGGATGAACACACTGCTGTACACGGCAGGCGTGATCCTGACGATCCTGATCATGACGGGTTCCGTCTTTCTGATATACAATTCGTTCAATATTTCGCTGAGCGAACGGATGCGCCAGTTCGGCATTCTGTCATCCGTCGGCGCCACCGCCGGTCAGCTCAGACGATCGGTCCTGTTCGAAGGACTGTGCATCGGCGCGGTCGGGATACCTATCGGCATCGCGGCAGGACTCGGCGCGATTCAGCTCGTCATTTCGGTTGTGGCGAAGAACTTTTCGGATTTTGCGTACAGCAGCGTTCCGCTGACGATGACAGTCACAGCGCCTGCAATTATCGTCGCGGCTGTCGTAAGCCTGATCACAATTCTGATCTCCGCGTATATTCCTGCGAGAAAGGCCGCCTCAATCCCCGTTATAGAGTGCATCCGGCAGACCGGTGAGGTGAAGATCGACTCGAAAGCCGTCAAAGTCTCCGATCTGTCTCAGCGCCTGTTCGGTCTCGAAGGGACGCTGGCGCTGAAAAATTTCAAACGCAATAAAAAGCGGTATCGCAGCGTCGTGCTGTCGCTGACCTTCAGTGTGGTCCTGCTGATCACGGCAAGCTCCTTCTCCGCAGATCTTGAACAGGCAGGGCAGAATTCGATCGTCGACAGCGATTTCGATCTGTGCTTCTATTCTCAGGATATCGGCGAGAGCGAGATGTTCAGTCTGTACGATCGGTTCCGCAGTGTCTCAGGCGTGACCGAAAGCTCGTATCAGGCGGTCGCGGATTACAGCTGCAGCGTCAATACATCGGAGCTGTCGCCAGCATGGGAAGAAATCTCAGGTGATGAGGCCGCTGCCGGCCAGGCCGTCGATCTGTCGCTGCAGATCCAGTTTGTCGAGGACAGCGTCTACCGGAATTTCATCAAAAGTCTGGGGTTCTCCGAATCGGAGTATTCCGGACAGAAAAATCATATGGTCGCCGCCGCAAAGGTGAAGGTGGACAGAGACGGAAAGAGCGAGCTTGCGGATCTGTTTGCCGAACCGTCAGCCGTCCTGGCGATTGCTCCGTCCGCCGGAGGATCAGAAGAGAGCGTCGATGTGACCTTTGTGGATACGATTCCGGTGGATACGCCGCCGGTGGAAGCGGTCTCCGGTCAGGATTATACGTTGATCGTCATCGCGCCGTACTCGATGCGCAGCCAGTTCGATACGTCGGGAGCGGTGACCGCGCTGACCTTCCGCTCGAATACGCCGTCGGAATCAGCAGCGGAGATGGAGTCCATCGCGCAGGATGCCGGGATCCCTCAGCCTTACAAGCTGGATAATCTTGCGGAAGTCTTTGAAGAGAACCGGAATATAAGCTTCGTTATCAGTCTGTTCAGCACCGTTTTCGTCACGATGATGACCCTGATCGGCATGGCGAATGTGTTCAACACGATCTCGACGAATATCATGCTCAGGAAACGGGAGCTCGCCATGCTGCGCTCCGTCGGGATGAGCAGACGGGATTTTAACCGGATGATGTGTTACGAATGTGCGTTTTACGGATTCCGTACGCTGCTGTTCGGCCTGCCGGTCTCTGCGCTGCTGTCCTGGCTCGTCTATCTCGGAATGAATGCAGGCGGGGCGGATATCAGCTTTGTCTTTCCGTGGGCAGCCTTCGCTGTCAGCATTATCGGGGTGTTTGTCGTGATTTTTATCTCGATGATGTACGTCGTCAGGAAGATAAGCAGAGAAAATATTATCGACGCGATGCGGGATGAGATGACCTGACCGGTTCTGCCCTGCATGGCGGCTCTGTTCTCAGGTAAATTGTCCTTATTGATTTGATCCTTCAGTTTAGGGAAAAATATAATGAGATACCTAAATTAAAAGAAAGAATCTGAGAAGATGGTCATTCAACTTACTATGATTCAGACGCTGGCGCTTGCGGTGGTCGTCCTGTATGTCGGACGGTTTATGCTGCGTCATGTCGCCTTCCTGAGAAGGTTCTGTATTCCGGAGCCTGTCGTAGGCGGTCTGCTGTTCTCGTTCGTAACGCTTTATGCCCATATGACAGGCGCCTTCGATCTGTCGATGGACATGACGCTCAAGGATTTCTTCATGACCTGCTTCTTTACGGCGGCGGGTTTCGGCGCTTCGCTCAAGCCTCTTAAAGAAGGAGGAAAAGCGCTTATCGTCTTCCTACTGCTGATTGTCGTGCTCGTCTTTCTGCAGAATTTTGTCGCAGTCGTCCTGGCGCCGGCAGTGGGCGTATCTCCGCTGCTCGCGCTGTGTACGGGTTCGATCCCGATGCTGGGCGGTCACGGAAGCGCCGGCGCGTTTGCGCCGCTGCTCGAAGAAGCGGGCGTATCGGCCGCTCCGAGTCTGACGATGGCGGCGGCGACCTTCGGTCTGATCGCAGGGTCGATGCTGGGCGGCCCTCTCGGCAAGCATCTGATCGATAAATACAATCTGGCCCGCGGACTCGAATCCAGGATCACCGATATGGATCGCGGAATCATCGAAGAAACACGGGCGATCCCCCACGGACTGCTCGCAAGATCCGTCTATCAGGTCGCGATTGCGATGGGAATCGGTACGCTGGTGACCTATCTTTTATCATTTACGGGAATGTCGTTTCCTTCGTACATCGGCGCAATGATCGTCGGCGCGGTAATCCGCAACTACGGAGACCTGACGGGACGGATCAGGGTCTACGATTACGAGATCAGCGAGATCGGCAACGTAAGTCTGTCGCTGTTTCTCGCGATGGCGCTGATGTCGCTCCAGCTGTGGCAGCTGGCTTCGCTGGCCGTCCCGATGTTTGTGCTGCTGTTCGCGCAGGTCCTGCTGATGTTCCTGTTTGTCCGTTTCGTCGTGTTCCGCGCCCTCGGACGCGACTACGACGCGGCGGTCATGTCCGCCGGAACCTGCGGTTTCGGCATGGGCGCGACGCCCAACGCGATGGCTAACATGCAGGCGCTGACTCAGCAGTTCGTGCCGTCCCCGAAGGCATTCCTGATTATCCCGGTGGTCGGGAGCCTGTTCGTTGATTTCATCAACAGCTTCGGGGTCTCGCTGTTTATCAACTTCTTCGGAAAATAGAAAACCGTATTAAAGCGGGGAAATTAACAGCCGCATCGATTAGCAAAGATCGACGCGGCTGTTTTTGTCGTGATTATCAGTTTTTGTTTTCGGAGGGCAGCGTCTGCATCAGCGCATAGAAAGCTTCGCGTCGTTCCACGTATCTGCGCCTGGCAGCAGCAGAATGCTGTTTTCATACACATCAATGTCTTCAATCAGACAGTCGGGAACGACGGTAAGTCCGCCCATTGAACGAATCGGATCCTTCGAGCAGCCTGCCGTTTTGAGGGAAACTGCCGGCGCGTCTTTTCTGAAAAAGCGGCCGGAATTCAGCTCCGCAGTGACGTATCCGATTTCTCAGTCGGCCAAAGTATCGAGAACATAAACATAGACTGTAATCATAATGCTCCTCCGAATTCAATTTATTGAATTTCCAGTCCCATTTTATCAATCATCGCCCTCTGCTCGGAACGGCTGTCGGAAATTTCCAGCCGGCTTTCATAATTCTCTGCGGTATCTCCGGGTTTCCAGTAAGCCGCATGGTGATTGAGCATCATCGCGCATAATTCATTCCCGCCTCCGGCGAGGATTCCGCTTACTCGTTCCTGCGGATTCCAGCCCGCCGCGATGCGGATCTCTTTGTCCCGAAGGACCAGCCGGGCTGCGGAAACAAGCACACAGGCTTCGTCGAGAGGGCACTGCTCCTTGTTCTTAAGCGGGATGGACGGATCCGGTCTGAATTTCGAGATATACAGGCTCTGCATATGGGGAAACTGCCGGAGGTAGATCAGGGAGTCCGTATAGTTTTCAGGGCGTGATTCCTCCTGCCCGAGACCCGCCATCAGACCGGAGTGCATTTGAAGTCCGGCTTCATTTATATCCCACGCAAACTTTTCTTTTGCAGAAAAGCTGTCTCCGGGCTTCATCGATTTGAACAGCTCACGGTCTGCTGTTTCAAACACGACGCCTGTTTTTACGACACCCATTTTTTTCATGCGCCTCATCGTTTCCACGTTGAGTGCCGCGCCGCAGTTTATCGTAATTTCCATATCGCGAATACCGGAATTCCAGATTGCCTGGACGATGGACAGCAGTTCGCTTCCGTCGCTGCCGGGTATGGTCCCGCCGCTCAGGTGAAACTCGCGTATGCCTTCACGCTTAAAATGATGCACTGCGGCGACAATCTCATCTGTACTGGCCTGCTGCGCTTCCGGCGAGCGCCAGTACGGGCAGTACAGACACAGCGGGGCGAGTCTGCATGGCAGCACGCTGGAGATCCCGCCGGTCAGGCGGAACTGATCGCCGCAGGTATTTCTGCGAACATTTCGTGCAGCTTCGAACAGCAGCTCACGATTTGCTGCATTATCTAATGCGCCGCGGATAATCTCCAGGGTCTCTGTACGAGACGGGTAATGTTCAGCTGCGCGTTCCAGCAGATGACGGTATGAACGGTCTTCCATATTGATCCAGCTCTTTCTGTAAGAATTAGTTTGTATTATTTGAGAGAAAATTATTATATTGCGAATTTATTGTTAACTTATAACCACGCCCTCATTAAGTCAATCTGGACAGCAGGAGTGAGTTTGAATTTAGATGAACCATTCGGGGCAGTATTTTCCGAATTGAAACGGAAATTTTGGCTGTAGAACATTATCTGTTTCGATTGTAAACTAAATACATCGATAAGATTGCTGCAGCGAACATATTGATTGACACGGGAAGGAGGAAGTATGACTTTTGATTATCAGCTGGTAAAACTAATGAATTTACTCGACGATGGAAAGTATCATACCCTGAATCAGTTAGCCGGCGAGATGCGTATCAGCGAGAAGACGCTCCGCAAGCTGACGAAAGAGCTTGATGAGATTCTCAAAGAAAACGGAGCCTTGCTTAATAAGAAATACGGGCAGGGAATATGCCTGAAGATAGAAAACGACGAAGCCTTCGAGGGATTTATTCAAACCGATTCGAAAGATACTTTCCCTGTTATCTCTCAGCAGAGAATCAATTCTCTGGCTTATGATTTATTGGACACAGACGGTTATGTGAAAATCGACGATCTTGCGGACAGGTACTTTGTCTCGAGAAAAACGATTTCCTCAGATTTAAAAAATGTCGAAGGACTGTTTCGTCGTTATAACCTCGAAATAGAAAGACGCCCCCATTACGGAATGAAATCGGCAGGAAGAGAGTTTGACATAAGGCTGCTGTTAAGTCACCTGATTCAGTCGGAAGATTCAGGCTTTCAGTCGAAGCTCAGGCAGCGGTTCGTCAGCTCTGAAATCGTTCGAGACTGCATTGAGCAGACCGTTTTGAAATGCGGCTACACTCTTTATGAATCAGAAATGTCGACAACGGTACTTCAGATTCAGATTATGATCGATCGCGCTGAGCACGGTCATCCGACAGCTCTTTCCGAGCTTGACAGAGGTCCGTATCTGCTGGAGGAAGAAGACATCAGGGTCGCGGAACAGACAGCGATAAAGATCCAGGAAGTATTGAACACGGAGATTTCTCGCTCAGAGATCAAGTATCTGGCAGTTCATATGTCAGGTAAAAAGAAGATCATGGGCAGCGCCCAGTCCGGCGTCATGATCGATATGGAGATCAACAAGCTGGTCAATCAGATGCTTGAGAGTGTCGAACGGAATTTCCAGCTGGATCTTCACAGCGATTTCGACCTGCAGACAAACCTGCGCCAGCATCTGGTCCCGCTCCGAGTGCGACTCCTGTATCACCTGCATCTGAGAAATCCGATGCTGCGTGAGATCAAGGAAAATTACAGCTTCCCATACGCTGTTGCAGCCCAGGCTTCTACAGTACTGTCCGAGTACTTCAGTGTTGTGGTTGAGGAAGACGAAATAGGCTACCTGGCACTGTGCTTTGCACTTTCAATCGAAAGACAGAAGTATACCAGGAGAAAGAGCAGCATCCTTCTGGTCTGCGCATCGGGTGTCGGAACTTCAAAATTATTCGAATACCGCTTTAAAGAAACCTTCGGCGATTACCTGGCCAGTGTGGAAACGACGGATCTTAATCAGCTCCATCATGTGGATCTCTCCCGTTTTGACTTTATCTTCACGACTGTTCCGGTGGATCTTGATACGGTCATTCCGATCTGCCAGATTCAGTACTTCTTCGACGAACGAAATATCCGAACAGTCAGACAGCTTCTCGAAGAGAACGAGTCTGAAAGTATCAGAAAATATTTCAGACCGGATTTATTTTTTACCGAGGTCGAAGGGGAAAACAGAACGGAAGTACTGAAGAACATATGCGGACTGATCGCCCGGAATTACGACATCCCGGACGCCTTCGAGAAAAGCGTTTTAGAACGCGAAGAAATCATGCAGACGGACCTGTGCGACGGTGTTGCTATTCCGCATCCGTACCAGCCGATGACAGAAACGACGTTTGTCGCGACAGCCATTCTGAAGAAACCTGTCCAGTGGCAGACGCATGAAGTGCAGATCGTATTTTTACTGTCGATCTCAAAAAGCAAAGAAGATTTAGCATCTTTTTATCATACCGCGCCCACCTTCATGATGGACAGGCAGCTGATGAAAGGTCTGGCTCAGGAAAAGAGCTACAGACGACTTATACAGATTATTGAAGACACTGAGAACTTAGAAAATAACACGGAGAAATAAAATGAAATCATACGACGTAATGCTTTGCTGTGGAGCTGGATTTTCAAGCGGATTCCTCGCTCAGAAGGCGCGAAAGGCTGCAAAGAAGAGAAAACTGAACCTGAACATCGAAGCGCGCAGTGAAAGCGTCATTACCGAATATCTGGATCAGATTAACATTCTGCTTATCGGTCCCCATTATAAAAGCGCTTTTGATCATCTGAAGACCCTCTGCGAACCCCGCGGCATCAAGGTTGAAATGATTCCTGCGTCGACATACTCGAATATCGACGGTGAAGCGCTCCTCGATCAGATCGTCAGATTAACCGGTGAGGAGAACTAAGATGAACAAACTGATGAACTGGCTAACTAATTCCTTCGCCCCCGGCTGTCAGAAGGTGTTTGCCAATCCGTGGATCGACTCGGTGGCAAGCACGATGAAGAAGGTCCTTCCGTTTATCCTGACCGGCTCTCTCATCTCTTTCTACAATGTATTCCGCTCCTATCTGACCTTCCTTCCTGATCTGAGCATTGTCTTTAATTTCACGTTCGGACTGCTTGCAGTCTACATCGTCTTCCTTGTGACTCATGAAGCGATGGTCAAGCTGGGACATGGGCAGTATAAGATATACGCCAGTCTGACGGCCGTCGGGCTGCTGCTGCTGTTCAGCAACGCGACTATCGATAACGAAATGTTTATGGTCGAGAATGTCCGTATCGGAGCTTCCGGTATCATGCTGGGTCTTATAACAGGCCTGCTGACGGCGCTGGTGTTCCATCTGTATGCCAAGCTTAATCTGATGAAAAACAACGATTCCATCACTGACTTCGTCACCGAATGGATCAACAATATTATTCCGATCACCATTACCTTTATTGTCGGAATGCTCATCAGAGACGTACTTCACTTCGATCTTTATAACGCACTTGTCTGGATCTTCAGCCCGCTTCAGTGGGGCGCGCAGACCCTGCCGGGCTTTATCCTGATATGCCTGGTACCGGCTGTTTTCTATTCGCTGGGAATTTCAAGCTGGGTATTCAATGCCGTAACGACACCGATCTTTCTCGTCGCGATCGCGGAAAATATTGCGGCCGTCGCAGGAGGCGGAGCGGCAGTCAATATCGCCACCAGCGAAACAGTCTTCACCGCAGCGCTCATCACGATGGGCGGCGTCGGAGCTACTCTTCCGCTGAACGTTATGATGCTGCGTTCAAAGTGCAAGAAACTTAACGTAATGGGCAAGATCTGTATCGCACCTTCCATCTTCAACATCAACGAACCGCTGATGTTCGGCGCTCCGGTCGTCTTTAATCCGATGCTGATGCTGCCGATGTGGATCAATACGATTCTCGGTTCCGCTATCGTATGGCTGGCAATGCATTTCTCACTTTTGAATATCCCGTCTAAAATGATCCAGGTGGGGCAGATCCCCGCCCCCTTCTCAAGTGTCATGATCACCCAGGACTGGAGAGCCATTCCGCTGTATGTGGTTCTGTTCGCGATCTATTTCACAGTATGGCTTCCGTTCTTCAAGGTATATGAAAAAGAATGCATCATGGAAGAAGCGAATGAAGCAGCTGAAAATGAAGAATATGAAACTTCGTCCGACGCAGCCGGAATCGCAGAAGCGTAAACAGGGAAGTATAAAGTAAAGGATAAAATCAAATGAATTACGATGATAAAATTACCGAAGTAGCGATGGAAATTGTGGTCACAGCCGGAGAAGCAAGAGAACAGGCGAACCAGGCGCTGGATGCAGTCTCGCAGTTTGATTTCGATAAAGCGAGAGAATATCTGGCTGAAGCGAAGGCATATATCACGAAGGCCCATAACGCCCAGACTGAAATCATCCAGACACAGATCGCCGGAGAAGCCGAATACGAACCCAGTCTGCTGTTCAATCATGCGCAGGATACGCTGATGACCGTCATGACTGAAATAAATCTGACCGAAAAGCTGATCACGCTGTTCGAAGCTTTCAACGAAAAGATGGAAAGCTCGATTCTAATGGAAAAGGTGTGCTGATGCAGGAAAAAAACAGCGCATTTCCGGCCGGTTTCTTATGGGGAGCTTCTACCAGCGCTTACCAGTGCGAAGGAGCGGCAGGCGAGGACGGAAAAAAGGCTTCGCAGCAGGATATCGAAGCCGCGGCCTATGCCGAACGTACAGGCTTTGCGGATGCCCAGACTGCCAGCGATCATTATCACCGTTTCAGAGAAGATATCGCGCTGTTTAAAGATCTCGGTCTCACCTCGTACCGGTTCTCCATCGCATGGAGCAGGATCTTCCCGGACGGAACCGGCGAGGTCAATCAGAAGGGCGTCGATTTTTACAACGAGCTTATAGACTGCTGCATCGAAAATGATCTGGAGCCCATCGTAACGCTGTATCATTACGATCTTCCGATGGCCCTGGTCGACAAGTATGACGGCTGGATCAATCGACAGGTCGTCGCCGATTTTGAAAACTATGCCCGCTTTGTGATCAGCGGATTCAAGGAAAGAGTCAAATACTGGCTTACTATCAACGAACAGAGCATTATCGTTCAGTTCTGGACGAGAAAGAATATCATCAGGGAAGAGCTGCAGGATAACGATCAGCTCCGCTTTCAGATCAACCATCATATGAACATGGCCCACGCCATCGCCTGCAACCTGGTCCATGAGCTTGTTCCTGGAGGAAAAGTCGGACCGGCACTGGGTTATGCTCCTATCTATGCAGCCAGCTCGAAGCCGGAGGATGCTCTGGCAGCGCTTAATGCTCACGATCTCAAAAATGCTTATTATCTGGATGTGTACATGAAGGGATTCTATAATAAAGCGGCAATGACCTATCTCGAGCAGAACGGACTGGCGCCTGTTATCGAGCCGGGCGATATGGAGCTGATTGCCAGCGGAAAATCAGACTACATCGCGATCAATTATTATAACAGCGAAGCAGCGGAGTACTGTCCGCCGGATCAGCCCCGAAGCTTTGCCGGCTTTAATATGAGCGGTAAAAAAGGCGAAATGTCGGGATATGAAACACAGCCCGGATTTTACCGGATATGCCGCAATCCGGAGCTGGAGACGACAGACTGGGACTGGGCAATCGATCCGATCGGAATGGAATACCTGCTTCGGGATCTATACAGCCGTTACAATGTTCCGCTGATGATCACGGAGAACGGGCTGGGTTCAGTCGATGTTCTGACCGAAGATCATCAGATTCACGACACAGCCAGAATAGACTACATGAAAACCCATCTTCAGGCGATTAAAAGAGCTGTCGATCTCGGTGTTGAGGTCATCGGTTATAATCCTTGGTCCGCCATCGATCTGCTCTCCACGAGCAACGGATATCACAAGCGGTACGGCCTGATCTACGTGGACAGGACAGATACTGAATTGAAGGATCTGGCCAGATATCCCAAGGATTCATATTATTGGTATCAAAATGTGATTGCGTCAAACGGAACGGCACTGTCAGACTGAACAGCTGAATCGATCGAAAGAATCAGTTAAAAATAATAGATAATCTAAAGCCATCCCGGAAAGCTTATCGAAGTTGTGGGATGGTTTTTTAGACTTCTCTCCATAGAAAAAACCTATAATAAACTATTAAGTATAGGCATTTGATATATCTGTTCCGAGGCTTTATTATTAAATCAAGAAGTAACGGCGACACAGATCTGCAGATCGAAGAGTTGAATCACGGGAGAAGAAAAATGGCTAAGAAGAAAACTATCGATTACGGCGCGCTGGCCGGAAAAATCGTCGACAACGTCGGCGGCAGGGACAACGTCTCAGGTCTGCGTCACTGCGTAACCCGCGTTCGTTTCAGACTGAAAGACGAAAGCATTGCAAACGATGATGCAATCAAAAATATGAACGGCGTCATCTCTGTCGTAAAGGGCGGAGGCGAATACATGGTCGTTATCGGAGACGCGGTGGAAGAAGTATACGACGCGGTGTGTCACAAGCTCGGAATGGCCGACGGCGTTGCAGCCGACGGAAATACCGGCGAAGGCAAGAAGGGCAATATCGTAATCCGCGTGCTCAATACGATTGTCGGATCCATCGGACCGGCCCTGAACATGATCTGTGCAGGCGGCGTTATGAAGGGACTGCTGACAGTCCTCGTCATGACAGGCCTGATGTCTGCTGAAAGCGGCATGTACCTGCTGCTCAGCGGCGTCGCAGACGCGGTGTTCTATTTCCTGCCAATCATCCTCGGCTACAACCTCGCGAAGCATCTCGGAGGCGAACCCTTCCTCGGACTTATCATCGGGGCGTCACTGTGCTACCCGACATTAAACGGAGTCGATATCAGCCTCTTCGGCAGAATCGTCAACGCGACTTACACAAGCTCGTTCCTGCCTGTTATCATCATTACCGCTATCGCAGTTCCGCTGTCAAAATGGATTAATAAATGGATGCCTAAGACAGTGTCCGGCTTTATGACACCTCTGATCACGCTGATGATCGTTATCCCGATCGGCTTCGCCTTTATCGGCCCGGCTTCCATCGCTCTGGGCAACGCAGTCAACGCAGGCATCAACGCTCTGCTCAATACGGCTCCGATCATTGCAGGCATGGCTATCACAGGTCTGTATCAGATTCTCGTGCTGTTCGGTATTCACAGCGCGCTTACATCCTTCTCGTTTATGAATGTACTCTCCGGCAACCCGGATACGGTCATGGCCCTCGTCATGTTCCCGAGTTTCGCCCAGATCGGCGTCGTTCTCGCGATGTACCTGAAGACGAAGAACGAACAGCTTAAGGAAATCGCGCTGCCTGCTTTCATCTCCGGTATCTTCGGAGTCACAGAACCTGCAATTTACGGCGTAACTCTGCCGCACATCAGGATGTTTATCGTCTCCTGCATCGCGGCGATGTCTTCCGGCGTGATCGTCATGCTCACACATACAATGATGTACAGCTTCACCGGCATGGGTATCGTAGCCCTGCTGGGGATGGTCAACCCTGAAGCTCCGAATTTCATTCCGGCGATTCTCGCGGCTCTCACACCCTTCGTACTGGGATTCGTCATGGCTTATCTGACCTACAAGGACGAACCTGTCGAAGCGCAGGATACTGAAACAGAAAAGCATGGGAAAACTACCGTTATCGCAGCTCCGGTCGCTGGCGAAATCGTTCCGATTGAAGAAGTTCCGGACGCGACATTCTCAGAAGGTCTTCTCGGCCATGGTTTTGCAGTAAAGCCCGAAGAAGGCAGGATTTACGCACCCTTCGACGGTACCTGCTTGACGATCTTCGATACGCTTCACGCACTGGGTCTGAAGTCTGAATCCGGCGTCGAACTGCTTATCCACGTCGGTCTGGAAACCGTCGATCTGAACGGCGCGCCCTTCAAGGCTCATGTCAAGAGCGGCGACAAGATCATCAAAGGTCAGCTGCTGCTTGAATTCGATATGGATGCGATCCGCGCTGCGGGATGCCCGACCATTACGCCGGTTCTCGTCACAAATGAAGACGAAGTCGGATCTGTAGTTGTCAGAGACGGCATGATCATCGTCGGCGGACCTGAAATTTCTGAAGCTTCGATGAAAATGGAACCGCAGGCAGTCGCGGCTGGAGAATAAAATGAGATTTCCCGAAAACTTTTTATGGGGCGGTGCGACAGCCGCTAACCAGATGGAAGGCGGATGGGACGCGGAGGGCAAAGGCCCTTCCGTCCCGGATATGTGCACGGTGGGTTCTGCCTCGGTTCCCCGTCGCATCACGACGACAGTCGAACCGGATACCCTGTATCCGAGCCACGAAGCCATCGACTTTTATCATCATTACGAGCAGGATATCGCGCTGTTTGCGGAAATGGGCTTTAAGACCTTCAGGCTGTCGATAAACTGGACGCGGATTTTCCCGACAGGTCTCGAGGAAGAACCGAACGAAGCGGGTCTCGCATTTTACGACCGGGTGTTTGACGAATGCCTGAAATACGGAATCGAGCCCCTCGTAACGCTTTCTCACTACGAAATGCCCTATGCCCTCGTCGAAAAGTATGACGGCTGGGAAAGCAGGGAAGTTATCGATCTGTTCATGAAATACGTCAGAACGGTATTCGACCGTTATAAAGAGAAGGTAAAATACTGGCTCACGTTTAATGAGATCAACGCCGGGGCAATGCCCTTCGGCGCCGTCCTGTCGACAAGCACCGTTAAAGACTATTCAGGCTCGATGATGCTCGCGCCTGACAGACCGCAGGTCCGTTTTCAGGGACTCCATCACATGCTGCTGGCTTCGGCGAAGGTCGTAAAGCTGGCACACGAAGAATATCCTGAATTTAAGATCGGCAATATGATCTGTTTCCTGACGACGTATCCTGCGACCTGCAGTCCGGATGATATTCTCGAGTCTCAGAAGGAAATGCGTCTTAAAAACTGGCTGTGCTCCGACGTTCAGGTCAGAGGCGCTTATCCCGCATACGCAGCGCGCTATTTTGCCGACAACGGCATCGACATCAAAAAAGAAGAAGGCGATGACGAGCAGCTTCGTGAAGGCACGGTGGATTTCTATACCCTCAGCTACTATATGAGCACCTGCGCCAGCACGGACCAGAATGCAGAGGTTACCGCGGGCAATGTAACCGGAGGCGTCGTCAACCCGTATCTGGAAAGCAGCGACTGGGGCTGGCAGATCGACCCGAAGGGTCTGCGCTATACGCTCAACGAAATTTACGACCGGTATCAGATTCCGATCATGGTCGTCGAAAACGGTCTGGGCGCTCACGATACGATCGAAGAAGACGGCAGCATCCAGGACGACTACCGTATCAGCTACCTGCAGAAGCACATCGACCAGATGGGTGAAGCGTTTGAAGACGGCGTGGATCTGATGGGCTACACCCCCTGGGGCTGCATCGACCTGGTCAGCGCGTCTACCGGAGAAATGGCCAAGCGCTACGGACTCATCTATGTCGACAAGTACGACGACGGCACGGGAGATCTTTCCCGCAGAAAGAAAAAGTCCTTCGACTGGTATAAAAAGGTGATCGCTTCCAACGGCGAGGATCTTGCGAATAATTAAGTATATAAATCTCAGACCACCTTATGAAGCTCAATAGGGCTGAAGAGGTGGTCTTATCAATTTAATCTATAGATAAAAGCTATAATAAACTATTTAATATAGGTATTTGATATAAATACACGGAAGTTTTATGATGGAATCAGGAAATAAAAGTGGGAAACTGCTGAAAAATATAAATATAGAAGGAGAATCATATTCTAGGAAACTTTACATACAGCAATCCGACGAGACTGCATTTCGGCGAAGATGCGCTGAACGGTCTGAACGAGGAGCTGCCGAAATACGGAAAGAACGTCATGCTCGTTTACGGCGGCGGTTCAATCAAGAAAAACGGGATTTACGATCAGGTTGTCGAGATTCTGAAGAAGAACGGAAAAAATGTCATTGAAGACGGCGGTGTTATGCCAAATCCGACTTCCGACAAGCTGAAGGAAGGCTGCAAAATCGCGAAGGACAACGATGTCGATCTGATCCTCGCTGTCGGCGGCGGTTCCTGCTGCGACTACGCGAAGGCGGTTTCGATTTCGACTCACTGCAAAGAAGACCCGTGGGAAAAATACTGGCTGCACATGGAAGATGTGGACAACGAGATTATCCCGGTCGGAAGCGTTCTGACGATGGTCGGAACGGGTTCTGAAATGAACGGCGGCTCCGTCATCACGAATCACGAACAGAAGCTCAAGATCGGCCACGTTTTCGGTGACAACGTGTTCCCGAAATTCGCGGTTCTGAATCCGAAGTTCACGTATACGCTCCCTGAATACCAGATGAAGGCCGGCTTCTTCGATATCATGTCCCATATCCTCGAACAGCATTTCTCGGGAGACGACGACAACACCAGCGACTACATCATGGAAGGTCTTCTGAGATCTCTGATCCACAGCAGCCGTATCGCGGTGAAGGACCCGGAAAATTACGAAGCGAGAAGCAATATCATGTGGATCGCAACCTGGGCGCTCAACACCCTCGCTGCTCAGGGAAAAGCGACAGACTGGATGGTCCATATGATCGGCCAGTCCATCGGCGCCTATACCGACGCGACTCACGGGATGACCCTTTCCGCGATCTCGATGCCCTATTACCGTTATATCATGCAGTACGGACTTCCGAAGTTCGCCCGCTATGCTCAGACCGTCTGGGATGTGAATCCGGAAGGAAAGAGTGAGGGGCAGATTGCGAAGGAAGGCCTCAACCGTATGGAAGAATGGATGAACGAAATAGGCCTTGTTATGAATATCAAAGATCTCGGTGTGACTGAAGATATGATCGAACCCATCGCGGACGGCTCTTTTATCCTCGACGGCGGCTACAAGAAGCTGGATCACGAGGAAATTGTCGGGATCCTGAAAGACAGCATGAACCAGGCATAATACTCAAGCAACACTGATACCCCCAATGAAAAGGAACCGATCCCCCGGTTCCTTTTTTCTGGTTCGTGATATTTGATATCGGAGATTTATTGTTCCGGCCGTTCTTCCTCTGCCGTTTCCCGCAGGATCTGCAGAAACAGCGAGGCGGCTTTCGTCAGCACCTGGTACTTTTTCCAGATGATATGGGTGCGCATCTCGAGAGGCGGCGAGAACGGTCTGAAGGTCAGAGTGCTGTCGCCGGTTGTATTGATGAGCTTGTCGATCCCGAGGGCGTAGCCCATGCCTTCTTCGACCATGATCGAACCGTTGTAGAGGAGCGTATAGGTCGCGGCGATATCGAGCTTGTCTTTATCCCGGACAAGCCAGTTCTGAAGCTGTTCGCCGTCGATGGCCTGGCGGGAGACGATAAGCGGTTTATCCCACAGATCCTTCGCTTCGATAGAGTCCTGCTGCGCCAGCGAAGAATCCTTTCTCATCAGGACACCCCAGGTATCTTTGGCAGGAACAGATACGCCGTCGTATCTGGTCATATCGATTTCGCCGAAAACGAGGCAGAAATCCGCAAGACCGCTGTCAAGCTGTTCGGTAACGGTGACCGCATCTCCGCTCATAATATGGATTCTGATCAGTGGGTACTGTTCCTGTATCTTTTTAGCGGCTTTCGCAATAAGGCGGACCGCATCGGTTTCGCCGGCCCCGATATAGATATTGCCGGCAACAGTTTCGTCAGACTGTGTGATCTCGTCTTCTGTTTTTCTGACGAGCTCCGATATTTCTTCCGCACGTTTTCTCAGGATCATCCCTTCATCAGTAAGGGTGATCTTCCGGTTTCCACGGATAAACAGCTGCTTGCCCAGTTCTTCTTCGAGTTCTTTAAGCTGGCGGGACAGCGTGGGCTGGGACAGGTGCAGTGATTCCGCGGCGGCGGATATATTCTGTTCTCTGGCTACTGCCAGAAAATAATTCAGTACGCGTAGTTCCATTGACGGACCTCCTGCATTGAACTTATCACGCAGACGGCAGTTCTGTAAAGAATCTTTAGTCTGCCGACTGACATGCTTAAATTCTATAATAATCTATTTAATATAGGTATTTGCTATTGAGCCTTTCGCCCCTTAAGATAGAGTTAGAACAGATAAGGCAGAAAGGACAACGGAAGCCCGTAAAAGACCTTGCAGACTTGTATTGAACAAATCAGATGAAAAGAAAAAAAGACATTATACTCAATCTCGAAGCAGCCGGCTGCCGGCCGGCGGACATCAGCTGCTTCATGAAATATTACGAGTGTTCGGATCTGAATAAAGAGACAAATCTGCTGGACGGCCACCGCAGACAGCTTTTAGGTGATCTGCATGCGGTCCAGAAACAGATTGACTGTCTGGATTATCTCGTTTACGAACTGAAAAAGGAGAATATTAATGAATAATAAAACGATAATCGATCAGGAAGTTCTGACAGGTGAACGCGCGCTGTTTAACCGGCAGAATCTTGAGATTACCAATACCATATTTGACGATGGAGAATCTCCGCTTAAGGAATGCTCGGAGATCGATCTGAAGAGCTCCATGTTTAAATGGAAGTACCCGCTGTGGTACAGCCGCAATATTTCGGTTGAAAACTGCAGCTGGTTTGACATGGCCAGAGCCGGTGTCTGGTATACCGATCATATGTCTGTCAGGGACTGTGCGATCGAAGCGCCGAAAAATTTCAGACGCTGCAGAGATCTGACTCTCGAAGATGTCAGTTTCTCCGATGCGGAGGAAACGCTGTGGAGCTGCGCAGACGTGACGATGAACCGGGTAACCGCGAAGGGCGATTATTTCGCGATGAACTGTACGGATATGAAGATAAACGGACTGACGCTTTTCGGCAACTACTCCTTTGACGGCGTAAAGAATGTCGAAATCAGAAACTCGAAGCTGCTGTCGAAGGACGCCTTCTGGAACAGCGAAAATGTTACGGTTTACGATTCCTTCATCTCCGGAGAATACCTGGGATGGAACGCGAAGAATCTGACGCTTATCAACTGTACCGTCGAAAGCCTTCAGGGACTGTGTTATATCGAAAATCTCGTCATGAAGAACTGCAGACTGATCAACACGACACTGGCGTTCGAATATTCGACAGTCGACGCACAGATCGACGGTCCTGTCGACAGCGTGGTCAATCCGAAGAGCGGACGTATCGAAGCAGACTCGATCGGAGAACTGATCATCGAGAGCGACAAAGTGGATCCTTCCGCAACACAGATCATCTGCAGAGATGATCACGTCCAGTGCTGCGCGTAAAGCCGGCAGTCCGGAAATTTATATTCATAAAAGGAAAACTACGAATGGAACATAAAAATATACTGATCATCTCTGCAAGCCCGCGTATCGCCAGCAACTCCTCGGCTCTCGTAGGGGCTTTTGCCGAAGGTGCGATCGAATCGGGAGCAGAAGTGGAATACGTCAGCCTTCGAAATGCGGACCTGGGATTCTGCAGAGGATGCCTGGCCTGTCAGTCCACCGGCAGCTGCGTCATCAACGACGACGCAGGAGAAATCGTCCGGAAAATGCACGATGCCGACGTTCTCGCATTTGCGACGCCGGTTTATTACAACAGTGTGAGCGGACAGCTTAAGACGATGCTGGACCGCGCCAATCCGCTGTTCAGCGCCGACTACAAGTTCCGCGACATCTATCTGTTCACCGTTGCGGCGGAAGCAGACGAACAGCCGGAGAAGGGTCCGCTGGAAACTCTCCGGGGATGGGCTTCATGTTTTCCGAAAGCAAAAATTGCGGGACACGTCTTTGCAGGAGGAGCTGCCGCGCCCGGGGATATCAAAGGTCATCCGGCCCTGAAGACAGCATACGAAACAGGTAAAGCAGTCTAGAAAAGGATAATTCCTTATGAAGAGAATTCTGACCATTCTATTGAGTCTGATTATCATGATGACTCTGACTGCCTGCTCGGGATCCCAGACTGATTCGACAGATGAATCGGAGTCAGTTCAGCAGGAAGAAAGTACGGCACAAACAGACACACAGACAGCAGAAACGGGAGCGAAGGATATGACTCTGATCAGCATCGATATCAACGGAACGACGTATACAGCTCAGCTGAAAGACAACGAAGCTGCTCAGGAGCTTTATAACAGGCTGCCTCTGACCCTGGATATGGACGAGCTTCACGGGAATGAAAAATATGCGTATCTGGATCAGAGTCTTCCGACAGCTTCGGAAAAAGTCGGCTCAATTAAGAGCGGCGACCTGATGCTCTTCGGCTCAGACTGTCTCGTGCTGTTTTATGAAGATTTTTCGACGTCCTACAGCTACACACCGCTGGGACACATCGATGATCCGGCAGGGCTTTCCGATGCTCTCGGTTCCGGATCTGTTCTAATCACAGTATCGGCCTCGCACGGTTCAGGATCATGAAATACGATTTTGACAGGATGACGGACCGGAGGGACACCGGATCGTATAAGTGGGATATTTCGGCAGACGAGCTCCCGATGTGGGTCGCGGATATGGATTTTCAGACCGCGCCGGAGATTATCAGATTGGTAGAACAGCGGGCTTCTGCGGGCATCTACGGTTATACGGTCGTTCCCGACGACTGGTCAGCTGCGTACATCGACTGGTGGCGTGAGCATCACGGAGCTGAATTCGAAAAGGACTGGCTGATCTTCTCGTCGGGTGTGATCCTGGCGATCTCAAGCATTGTCCGAAGGCTCACGAGACCTGCGGAAAAGGTGCTGCTCCAGACGCCCGTCTACAATATCTTTTTCAACTCGGTGATTAACAACGGCAGACAGGTCATCGAAAGTCAGCTGGCTTACGACGGAACGAGCTATTATATCGACTTCGAGGATCTTGAAACGAAGCTGTCGGATCCCCAGACCACGATGATGATCCTGTGCAGTCCTCATAATCCCACAGGAAATATATGGGACAGGGAAACACTGGAGCGGATCGGAGAGCTCTGTGGAAAATACGGAGTAGTCGTCGTTTCAGACGAAGCCCACTGTGATCTGACTGATCCCGGATATGAATACATCCCGTATGCATCGGTTTCGGAGAGCTGCCGTCAGAACAGCGTGACCTGCATTTCTCCGTCGAAGACCTTTAATCTTGCGGGACTCCAGTCTGCAGCGGTAGTCGTGCCGAATGAGATTTTAAGACATAGAATCTGGCGGGGACTGAATACGGACGAAGTCGCGGAGCCGAATTACTTCGCGGCCGCGTCGACTGTTTCAGCATTTACTGAAGGAGCCGGGTGGCTCGGACAGCTCAGAGAATACATCGCTGATAACAGAAGACTGTCGGAGAAGACGATCGATGAGATCCCCGGAATCAGGGCAGTGCCTTCTCACGCGACCTATCTGATGTGGCTGGACTGCTCGGAGCTCTGCGAGGACAGTACGAAGCTGGCTGATTTTCTCCGGTCTGAAACAGGACTGATCCTGTCGGACGGGAGTGAATTCGGCGGAGACGGTAAAAGCTTTCTGCGAATGAATATAGCATGCCCCCGTGAACGCCTCCGGGGCGGACTTGAACGTCTGAGAAAAGGCGTAGAGGAATTCCGGAAACGGATGTAAATCAACGAAATTTTAATTTAAACAATATGCTTGAAGAAAGAACAGGAGATCATGATGGAGCTTCAGACTTTTTTAGATTATATGAATACCGGAGAAGTGATAACAGGCGGTTCTGAGCTGCATCTGGAAATGATCAGGCTTTCACAGGAAGCCATCAAGCTCACTTCGGAACTCAATTCCAGCTATCATACGCCGGAAGAGATATGCCGGATTATGACGGAGCTGACCGGCCGTCCTGTGGATCGATCATTCGGCATGTTCCCGCCGTTCTATACAGACTGCGGGAAGAATACGGTATTTGGAAAGAATGTGTTTATCAACAGCGGCTGCTGCTTTCAGGATCAGGGCGGTCTCGTCATCGGAGACGGAGCGCTTATCGGCCAGCAGGTGGTGATCGCGACGCTCAACCACGGATTTGATCCGGAAAAGCGCGCGGACCTGTGTCCGTCGCCTGTCCGAATCGGTAATAACGTCTGGATCGGCGCTCATGCGACAATTCTTCCCGGTGTGACTATCGGAGACGGCGCGGTGATCGCGGCAGGCGCTGTCGTGTCGAAGGATGTCGAAGACAATACGATCGTCGGCGGAGTTCCGGCGAAAAAGATCAAGGAGATCGTACCGGAGACTTCGGACGAACAGCAGTCAGCATAGATCAGATAAGAATATGAAGCCGCCTGCGGGCGGTTTTGTTAGCTTACTGAAACTCTTCTATAAATTAAATGATAACCCTTGCGGTTATTACTAGTTAGTGGTAATTTGAAATCAGACACAGGCGGGAGCCGGAAAGGAACGGAGATGGACCGGAAGTCGGAAGACCACTGCTTAACGAATCAGGAAGAAATGGCCGTCCATACGCTTGTCGTGCTGCACCGCGCCGAGAAGGCGATCCACGGGCGGGAAGGCGCGGCGATCAAATCCTTCGGTCTTACGCCGATGTAGTTCGGGGTTCTTGAAGTCCTTCACAGTAAAGGGCCGATGGCAATATGCGAGCTGCTCGATACGATGCTTGCTACATCTGGCAACATGACGGTCGTAATCCGGAATATGGAACGCGACGGACTGATAAGCCGGACACCGCATCCTGAAGACAAACGGGTCTGCGTGATCAGTCTGACCGATAAGGGTGAAGAGCTGATCGGTCAGGTACTGCCCGAACACTTTCGCAATGTCGGAAAGATCTTCAGCGTGCTCAGCGAGGAAGACCAGAAGGATCTGGTAAGGATCCTGAAAAAATTCAAAAATCTCTAGCGGGAGGGAATCATGGAAAAGAAAATACTGTTTATCGTCGGTTCAATGAGAAATCATTCGTTTAACCGTCAGCTGGCGAACGATGCGAAGAAAATGATCGGGGACAAAGCTGATGTAACGTTCCTGGATTACAGGAACATTCCGTTTATGAATCAGGATATCGAATTTCCGGCTCCGGAAGAAGTCGCGAGAATCAGATCCGAAGTCGAACAGGCGGACGGAATCTGGATCTTCACGCCGGAATACAATTTCAGCTACCCGGGCGTTCTGAAGAATCTGCTGGACTGGCTGTCCAGACCTCTGAAGCAGGGTGATTTCGGCGGAGCTTCCGCGATTTCAGGCAGGAAAGTGACGTTCAGCGCGGTGGCAGGACGTGCTGCGGCGAAGGGTTCCCGGGCAAAGCTCGAAGAAGTACTCAAGCTGATGCGTACGGACATCATGAACGAACCTGTAACGGCGATCGCCGTCGGTCCGGAAACGATGATGTCCGACGAGCTGGTCCTGACTGACGACCAGAAGAAAGAACTTGAAGCGCAGATCGACGCATTCCTGAAGTTCATCGGATAGATCGACATTAATAATAAATAGGTCAATAATTAAAACCGCCGTTCGGTGAAGTCGGAAACAGACTCTGCCGGACGGCGGTTTTAATGCTATTTGACTGCGGCAAATTTTTCTATATCCGTTTCCGGGGAACCGTTTGTCGAAATTTTATACTTCTCAACCAGGGTATTCAGAATATTCGGAGAGAGGAATGCCGGCAGAGACGGTCCGAGCTGGATATTTTCGATTCCGAGATACAGCAGGGCCAGCAGGATGCAGACGGCTTTCTGTTCATACCAGGATATAACGAATGACAGCGGCAGCTCGTTTACACCGCATCCGAATGCATCTGCTAATGCCAGCGCGATCTTGATTCCGCTGTACGAATCGTTGCACTGTCCCAGATCCAGCAGGCGGGGAAGACCCGCAGCGGTTCCGAGGTTTATGTCGTTGAAACGGAACTTCCCGCAGGCGCAGGTCAGAATAATCGTATCAGGCGGCGTATCCTTGACGAAGTTTGTGTAATATTCGCGGCTTGGCCAGGCGCCGTCGCATCCACCCACCAGATAGAAATGTTTGATCGTCCCGTTTTTCACCGCTTCGACAATTTCCGCGGCGTGACTCAGGACCGCGTGGTGTGCGAAGCCTGTCATAACGGTGCCGCCTCCGTTGATTCCCGTCATCGGATGATCTTCAGAATATCCGCCAAGTCTGAGAGACTGTTCAATTACAGCAGAAAAATCGCGTTCCGGTCCGATATGAATCAGCTCCGGATAACCGACGACTTCGGTTGTGTAGATGCGGTCCGCATAATTCGCTTTAGGCGGCATCAGGCAGTTGGTTGTAAAGACGACCGGCGCCGGTATGTCGATGAATTCTTTCTGCTGCCGCTCCCAGGCGGTGCCGAAATTACCCTTCAGGTGAGGATATTTCGTCAAACCCGGATAGGCGTTAGCCGGAAGCATTTCGCAGTGGGTGTACACATTAATGCCTTTTCCCTCGGTCTGTTTGAGGATTTCTTCGAGCACGAGATAATCATGCCCCGAAACGACGATAAACGGGCCTTTTTCAATACTCAGATCAATTTCGACCGGTTCCGGATTTCCATAGATCCCCGTATTGGCTTCATCAAGCAGCTTCATCGTATCGAGTCCCGCCCTGCCGGTTTCCAGTACGACGGCAAAAAGTTCGTCGGCACCCATCGTATCGGAACCGACTGCGCGAAGGCCCTTCTGAATAAATTCGAAAATCGACTTGTCAATAAAACCCAGGACAAGCGCATGATACGCATAGGCGGACATACCGCGCATTCCGAACAGGATCAGGGACTTAAGCGAGCGGATATCTTCATCCCGGGCATACCAGACCTTGTTCATATCATAATTTTCAAAGGGAAAACAATCGGGATCGTTCTTGAGGACCGCTTCCTTTTCCGCGTTGATCTCGTCGATGTAGTTTTGAACTTTTCCGGCGTCAAAATCCGCATTCGTCACGGTTGTAAACAGACTTTCGATGACAAGACGGTTAGCTCGTTCCGGAAGGACCTCGCCTTCGCTGACGTAAGCCAGCCCGATGAGCGCGCCCGTTAGCTTGTCCTGAAGATTTGATACTTCCGAGGTCTTGCCGCATACACCCGCTTTTCCAGTGCATCCGGTTCCTTTTGCTGTCTGCTGACACTGAAAGCAGAACATCTGATTATTGTTCATGTCGCCTCCTTAGATAACTGACTTCAGCTACCCTGTATTTTTACCCATACACAGGCCTGATTCAGAAAAATATTTCGGAGACGCATATAACTTCATAAGGATTTACAACGATTCATTAATAAAATATACAACTACCTGATTCTGTATTCGACACTCGGCCGACTGCCGGTCGAGTAGTCCACTTTGCTCTCGGCCTCACCGGTCTCCGACAGATAATTCAGGTAACGGCGGACCGTCACGCGGGACAGGCCGACGCTTTTTGCGACTGCATCGGCCGTCATAAAGCCGGTCTGCGATTCTGAGAGAGCCTTGCGAATCTTCTCAAGGGTCGCGTACTGCAGGCCCTTCTGCAGCTCAGGCTGCTTCTGCTGTCCG
>CALMRA010000045.1 GCA_937872065.1 uncultured Eubacteriaceae bacterium
GTCATCCTGAAATCTGCTCCGCGGGCGACGGCTGCCTTTCCGGAATCCGGTTGATCATGCAGAAATAACGGTACATCGCTTCCGCCTGATCCTCCTGCTTCGTTCCGGCTGCTCTGCTCGAGACATCGAGCAGGATCTGCAGCATCGTATCATTCTCGAAATATTTAAACGGGACCCGTCCCCAGCGGGGCGTGAACGCTTCACGGTCGAAATATTTCCAGAATGAGATCCGGTCGTTCTCAGCCAGGATAAGCCGATGCTTCGGATGGAAGCGGATCCTTCCGTCCGTGCATTCGGTTCCCCAGAAGCTTTTATCGACCATCGCGATGCCGATGATCTTCCGATCGTCCTCTCCGCCGTTCCCGCGGCTTGTCAGAAGAACCGCGGAATTCGGTCTTGCGGATGTCGGGATCCTGGGCAGTCCCTGCCGCGCTCCGCTGAGCAGGTTTCCGGTTTCCACATAATCCATTCCGACAATCCTGCCTCCGGACAGATCGTAGGCTACCTGTGCTTTAGACTGAATTCTCATAGTCCGGATCCGGTTGCGGTTGTTGTTTTCTTTCTCGATCTCAAGCTGTTTCTGAGCCAGCTCCACCTCATGCTCCCGGCTTATTTTGCTGATTTCCCGGTGGATCTCGTCATCCTTGACCGTCAGATAGTGCGAAAAAGCCTCGGGAAACTGAAACAGTCTCTGACGATTCGCAAAGCGGACTCTGACCTTATTGCCGCCGAGGCCGATGATCACCCCTTTACCGAATTTTTCATGTCTGACCGGCTGTCCTAATAAATTCACGGCTTCCTCCTTTGAGCTGTTTCTATTGATGCTTTTATTTGGCTTTTATTAAGTGGCTTTTTCTAAATGGAAAGGAGCTTTTCCTGCCGTTTCGTGACGGCATTCCAAGCTCCTGGTGCTTAACTCAAGTAGATTTATCGATTTATCTGATGTAGTTTGAAATGTTTCCGTAAATTGAACAGGAAATCGATTCAGTAGATTTCTTCCATCGGTATTTCGCCCAGATGCCTGCGCTCGTTGACGCGCAGGACCATTTCGTCGGTATCCACCTGCAGCTCGATAGTCTCGCTCATCAGGTCCGGAATATCTCTGACGCGCAGGACGTCTCCGGCTTTCAGGCCGTCCGCGTCGATGGTGATGGTGTCGATCATGTCGTCGGGCAGGGAAGCGTAGGGGATTTCCGTGAGCATGCGCTCGACGAGTCCGCCGGATTTATCGTCGTTGGTCGTAAAGATATGAACGACACTGTTCACCTTCTCGTCTTCGTTGAGAACCTGGAAGCTCAGATGCAGGATCTGATTGCTGATGGTATCCAGAGATTTTTCCTTGATCTGTACGGGAATGGTCTGTCCTTCGACGTCCAGGGAAAGTCTGCTGCCTTCGCGTTTTCTGCGGACAAGGTTTCTTGCGGCATTTTCATGTATCTGAATAGAGATCGATTCGGGCAGAGAGCTGCCGAACACAATGCCCGGAACAATCCCGCTGCGTCTGAGTTTCTTTGCTTTTACAGTAAAATCACGTTTTTGAACACTAATGTTTTCCATTTTCTCTCCTTCTGGTAACTATTCTTAATAATGATTCGGTTTCCTTCATCTGCAGAAATATAAGTAATCGTTGTCACGAAGCCTGTTCGGACCGCGTTATTTTTTACATCAAAACACCCCTCCGCAGGACCTATAAAAAAAGAAGGGCTCTTCATACGACGCCGCTAAGCGCAATACCAAAAGCCCTTCTAGATAGACGGTTCTTTTTCTTTATTTAATTATTATGATTTATATTATAACATGTATATTTACAAACATCAAATTGTGAAAATATTATAAACGAGTGTTGCAAAAGTCGCAGTGTTGACGAGCAGAATAACAGAAAAAGAAATGAGAATGAAGCCCAAACCTGTAATTTCTTTGTATTCCATTACAAAATCTGCTATACTGAAAGTCTAAGCCGTAAGAATGCTCTTCCGGTTAAGACTCTACACGACTGACACGAAACCGTCCCGATCAGAAATTTTCGGGACGCTTGAGTGTA
>CALMRA010000046.1 GCA_937872065.1 uncultured Eubacteriaceae bacterium
CGGAATATGTTCCGCCAGCTGCGGTTGTATCCGTCAGTACGGCTTCTCCGTATACGGTATTGTTCCATCCTCTGCGGAAGGTCAGTGAAGCACCGTCGACGCCGCTTCCGTCTATTGCATTCGTGATCGTACCTTCGGCTGTGCCGGTTTCATCTTCAGATTCCTGAATCATCAGACATGTTTCCAGATAAGTCGTGTCACCATCGGTAACCGATGTATAGATCGTGAACGGAAGATAGCCCTCGGCTGTGATCTCGATACGGTAAGCTCCTCCGGGCAGGTTCTGTGTGAAGGTTCCGCTTTCGTCCGTCGTGTTTTCCGCGTAGAGCATATCACTGCTGTAAATGGCGATGGAGGCGCCCTCTACACCGGCTGCTCCGTCTGAGGCTTCGCCGATTTTCCCAATGAGGGTCCCGTCTTCAGCAGCCGGTTCGGAGGCCATATCATATTTAACGACTCCGTTAATATCCAGAGTCTGACCGTCTACCGCCACTGTAGTCGTTCGCTCAATCGTTCTCTGTGTTCCTTCTGCGCGGACTTCGGTGGAGATTCCTGCAGACAGAGATCCAGCCAGCGTCAGGCACAGGAACAGGGACAGCATCTTTTTAGATATTCTTCTCTTTTTGAGTGCGACGGCGAGAACAGCGGCGCCTGCGGCAGCGGTCAGGCCGATCCAGATAACGGAGCTGTTTTCGTAACCGGTGGAAGGTGAGGATGATTCAGCCTGAACCACTGACGGAGTTTCTCCGGAATTGTTGTCAACAACGGGGGTGGTATCGGTCGTATCTTTTACGAATACGGTTTCCAGAACGGCTGTCTCTTCACCTTCAAGAGATTCTACCGTCTTGACAGCTTCGGAGCCGTCAGCCAGTTTATAGCCTTCCGGGATCAGATTTTCCATCGAGATGTTCTCAGCCGGAATAAAATTATAATTCGAGATCGTCAGTGTCGCCTTGATCTCTTCGTCCTGACTGTAGGATTCTTTGTCTGTGGTTAGTGTGACTTCAACTTCGTCCAGAGATGCGTCTTCCGCAAAAACCGGCATCGCCATGACTCCGACCCACAAAACCAGGGTCAGTAAGCAGACAGATAACTTTTTCCACGCCTTCATAGATTTCTCCTTAAATCGTTTCGCATTCGCAGGCTTGACAGGGCTGCGATGCGTGTCGTTAATTGAGGTAAATTTATACCCTTATGAATTATGTTAACAGAATCGGAGAGATCTTTTGCGGTTTCGAAGTTCTTGGTTAAACCAAAAGATGGTTAATAACTAACCTTCATGTCAGCTCATGGTTTCTTTCACCAGGTTAGGAAGGTTAGGATAAAGCCTGTCCGGCGCAGGCTTATACAAAAACGACAAAAGCACCTGCGCAGATGCTTTTGTCGTTTTTAAGAGGCGGCTGGAAACAGTGAAAAAAAGGTGTTGTCCGGTTATTCCATTTCATTTTTCAGATAATCTCCGAGGGCGACTACCATGTTCTGTTCGCTGAAGGTAAAGGCGGCGGACGGTATTGTGGTTTTTGCGACGACAGCACCCTGGTATTCTTTGTAATAGAGCAGCACGTTTGTCGGCTGCTTATCTTTCCGGATAACTGTAAAGTTGTCAAACTGCTCCTGCAGTTCCTCAAGTCTGGCAATCTGCGAGAGGTATTGAGCTTCGGTATACTGGAAGTCTTTCGCCAGCAGAAAAGATCCCATCGGCAGCTTCAATGAGTCGGGATGTCTGAGAACCGTCGCGGGAGAGAGGATGATTTCCGTAATTCGACGGCTGTTTATATTATGCTCGAACTGAAGGACGCTTTTCCGCCAGGAATCATAAAAAGCGGGGGATTCGAATGCTTCAGAAATTTCCCTGGCAAGGGCTTCCGGCATCGAAAACAGCAGGGGCATGTCGCTGCTTACGATACATTCGCCCTCTGCTGCAGCCAGCGCATTCATTTCTCCGATAAACTCCCGTCCTTTCTGCAGCGGGAAGATACGCATCAGCGGTCTGCACTGTGCAAGGAATTGTTCGAATTCTACAGTCAATGCGGTAACGGCGTTTTTGTCCTCGACGTAACTGTTGAGATTTCTATCTGTATTCTGCTGTACGGCGGTAGATGTGACCGCCGCCGTATCAGGAGCGATAAACATCGTCCGCTGAAACAGGCCGTCCCGCAGGCGGGGATAATAATACGGCTCGATGGCACCAGTCATGTAGATGGGAATCCATTTGATCAGACCTTCCATCATTTCGTTCATGTCACGGCTTACGGTGTGAACGATCTTAACACGGTTTCCTTTTTTCAGGACCGTTCCGAACAGTTTCATCCATTGTCTGACGAAAACGACGTCCTCGTACAGCCATGCAAAAGGTTCGTCTGAGTAGAGCAGCAGTGTCTGCGGCTTTTTCTCACGAAGCACTGCCTGAAAAAAGCGGATCACCGCGCGGCGTTTTCCTTCATTTCCATAGTAATAGGATTCGCTGTCCGTTTTTTCTTCGTTTTCTAAGGTTTCCGACTGGGACGGTGCGCCGGATACCGCGGCGTAGCTGGAAAAACCGGATATGAAACGTCCGGCAGCGCTGTCCTCAGGTTTTTCCTGGAGCCAGTTTTCCAGATAAAGCGCTGTTTTCTGTGAATCTCCGGCAGAGTCTTCATTCATTCCTGTCAGGTTGACGAGCGCCGTAAGCTGGTAGTCCTTCGTAATATGTCTTGCCAGATATTCGCACAGGGGTGTCAGAAAGTCGTGTTCCTTCGGCAGCGGTCTCGTTCCGTTTCTGAGCCGTCCGATATGTGCTCCCGAGATAGCGGTGGCGCGTCCTGTCGTTGAATTTGAAACACCGGCAATATTCATAATTTCGTCAAGTCGTTTCGCAAACACTGTTGTCCTCGTTAATTTTCCTTAATTATATTTATGAATTCGTTTAATCTTTTTTTGAGTATAACAAGGTCGGATAAAAAAGACAAGAAATGACGGTTAGACACTAACCGGGAGCGGCGCCGGCTTTTTCGCTAAATGACCGGATAATCGATATAATCGACTGTAAGATTAGTTTTACAGAGGAGATTATGAAAGTTATCGATTTAACCCATACGATAAAGCCTGATATGCCGGTATATCCGGGAACCGAACCGCCGGCGTTCGTTCCGGCGAATTCTTACGAGACTGAAGGGTTCAAGGAAACGGAACTGAGGATGTTCACCCATACGGGAACGCATATGGATCCTCCTGCACACCTGTTCGGCGGGAGAACGACTCTGGACGCTTTTCCGGTCGATCAGTTTATCGGCAGAGCCCTGGTGATCGACTGCAGAGATCTGCAGGAAGGCGGACGGATCACGATGGATCGTATCGAAAGATACGGAAAGAAGGCGGAGAAAGCGGATTTTCTTCTGTTCAATACGGGATGGGACCGTTTCTGGGGAGACGAACGATATTTCGGGGACTATCCGTGCATCGATTTCGACGTTCTCGATTATATCGTCTCCGGAAATTACAAGGGGATCGGCTTCGATACGATCGGCCTCGATCCGATCGCGGAGGAAGAACTGCCGAGGCATAAACGGCTCTTCATGGAGAACGAGATCGTCAATATCGAAAACCTGACGAATCTCGACCGGTTCGGAGACGGACTGTTTTATTTCAGCTGTTTTCCGCTTAAGATCGAAGATGCGGACGGATCGCCCATCCGGGCCGTCGGATGGCTGGAGTAGCAGCTGACTGTTGTTTTCCATCC
>CALMRA010000047.1 GCA_937872065.1 uncultured Eubacteriaceae bacterium
GCAGGCGGCCAGCTTCAGACCGTCCCGTTCCAGGAGCTGATTGAATTTTCTCTGGACCAGTCCCGTATGATCCGCACAGCACAGTACTAGGTAGATATAGGTGCCGATCTCCGGATTAAAACCGACTCTCGTGATGAAGTCGGAAATGATTGTCGGGAGATCGTCGTAATAGACCGGCAGAACGAAGCCCAGCGGCTCGTTCTCGATGCTGTAGACAGGAACCTTCGGCGAGCGCAGGATATCCGTAATGCTCACCGTTTTGTCACCCGTCGCTTCCGCGATCTGCTCCGCCGCCGCCCGGCAGTTACCTGTCGCCGAAAAATAGAAGATCATTCTTTTGTTCCCTGCGCGCAGATCCAGCCTTTCTCAGCATCGATCCGGACATCGACGTTTTTCAGTCCGGCCGTTTCATACGCGGCTTTAAATTCTTCCGGCGTCTTCAGGCGCAGATCGAAACGATCCGCGACCTTCTGTTCGTAAGCCGGAATATCGTCCCGCTGATAGCTTTCACCGGCGATCAGCAGCGAGCCGCCGCTTTTCAGGATTCTCGCGATCCCTTTGACATCTTCTGCAAAATCCGGCCAGAAAAAATACGATTCCACCGACAGGATCAGCGAAAACATATCGTCTCCGTAGGGCAGATCAGAAACCTCGCCCTGCCGCAGACGCATGCGTCCTTCGATCACCGCATCGCGGTTGTAGTCGGTCGCGGCGTCGACTGCGGTTTCGGACACGTCGATGCCGTACAGCGTCGTTTTCGGGAAGCGGTCCTCGAGGTTTTTAAGCGCCGCGCCGCCGCCGAAGCCGATATCCAGAATGTTTCCGTCAGATTCCGGAAGAATTCCCGCGCCGTCGAGAGCCCAGTCAGTAATCTGACGATGAGCTTCATTCATCCGTTCGAGCATCTTCCGTCCCTGCTCCCCCTCCGGGCTCGCGGGATTTCCTTCGATATTTTCTCTGATTTTCGAATCACGTTCGTTCTGTTCCTCAAATTCCTTTTTGAGCTTGTCGGACAGCTCCGCAGCGTGTTCCTTTTCTTCTTCCGTCCATTCCTCTTCGGGAACCAGCGTATCTACGATCTTGATCCGGTCGAGCTGCGCGCGGACATTGGTTCTGATCGCTCCAACGTATTCGTCGCGAAGCTTGTTCTGTTCGGCCTTCTCTTCGTCCGTAAGCCCGACTTCTTTCTGTTTCTTCGCGAGTTCGTTAATTCTGTCGATTTTGTCTTTCCCGATCATATTATTCATCCTTTCGAATCGTATTTACTGTTAAATATTACCGTTCAGATTCAGCAGTCCCGCATCCGCAAGACGCTGTACCGTGAGCATCAGACCGAGCTTTCCGTGAGCGTGTGTCAGACCGCCCTGAAAGTAAGCGATCCAGGGTTCCTTCATCGGCGCGTCGGCGCTGAGCTCGATCGATGAGCCCTGAATAAACGCGCCCGCCGCCATGATCACCTGATCCTCGTAGCCCGGCA
>CALMRA010000048.1 GCA_937872065.1 uncultured Eubacteriaceae bacterium
TCTTAAGAAATAAGAATAAATTTTGCTCTCCGAGACAATCCCGGGGAGCGTTTTTTACTGACAGACACATGTCCCGTATTCGCGATTAGTCCATACTCAAATTGAGAATCAGGCAGTAAAAAAACACCCTTTCGGGTGTTTTTATTGTTACTGAATCAGTCGTTTTTGAAGCAGGCTTTGTTGTCGGAACCGAAGAGCTTGATCTTTTCTTCGACGAGTTCGATAATTGCATCGTAGCCCGGAGCAAGGAGTTTTCTCGGGTCAAAACCTTTGCCCTGACGATCCTTGCCGTCTTCGACATACTTGCGGGTTGCAGCTGCGAATACGAGCTGGCATTCGGTGTTGACATTGATCTTGGCAACGCCCAGATCGATGGCCTTTCTGACCTGTTCGTCAGGAATACCTGTTCCGCCGTGAAGTACGAGAGGCATGTCGCCGACAGCCTTTTTGATTTCTTCGAGAACGTCGAAACGCAGTCCCGGCCAGTTTTCAGGATAAACGCCGTGGATATTGCCGATTCCGGCAGCCAGACAGGAAACGCCCAGATCCGCGATAGTCTTGCATTCGTTGACGTCCGCGACTTCGCCCGTACCGATAACGCCGTCTTCTTCTCCGCCGATCGCTCCGACTTCAGCTTCGAGAGAAAGGCTCTTGCCTGCCGTCAGGTTGACAAGATACTTGGTCTTGGCAAGGTTTTCGTCGAACGGAAGTGAAGAACCGTCAAACATGATGGAAGAGAAGCCCGCGTCGATCGCAGACAGCGCGCCGTCATATGAACCGTGATCGAGATGAAGGGCGACAGGAACCGAGATATTCAGGGTATCCATCATTGCGTTTACCATCGCTGCGACGGTTTTAAAGCCTGTCATGTATTTTCCCGCACCTTCGGAAACACCGAGAATAACCGGTGCATTCATATTGTTGGCAGCGGTGAGAATCGCCTTTGTCCATTCGAGATTGTTAATGTTGAACTGACCTACAGCGTAATGACCTTTTGCAGCTTCCTGGAGCATACCTTTTGCAGATACTAGCATCTAGAGAAAATCCTCCTTGGATATTTTTTTGTACTTTTATTATATTCTTTAATTCGCGCAGCCTCAACTGTAAAGTTTTCGGCAATATAAATGACGCAATTTTCTGTTTTACAGCTGCAGCGAAATTTTCCGTTTTCCTTATGTAGTGGTAGAATGAAGAAAAAGAGTCTGAAGGGAGGTGCGGGATGACTGTATCCGCCAGCGCCGAAGCGTACGAAAGACAGGAAAAAAGCAGGTTCAGGATTGCCGCTCCGGAGTTCCCGGAAATACCGGAGACTCTGACGGACGACTCGAGATTTATCGTGATGTCTCAGGGCGAGGATGAAATCGAGAATATTCTGTTCAGCAGGCTGGATGCCGCGGATGAGGATCTGTCGGAGAGCATATTCCGGCACTGCCGTTTCGAAGGCTGTCATTTCGAGCGTATCGAATTTGCCAAGGCCGAGTTCACCGATATTATCTTCAAGGACTGCGATCTGTCGAACTGTACGTTCGATACGGCTTACTTCTGCCGGGTCCGTTTTGAAAACTGCCGTCTGTACGGAACAGATTTTGTCCGTTCTGTCTTTAAGGAAACGATATGGACCAGTTCGAATCTGAGCTATTCCAGCCTGACGGGCTGTTCTCTGAATCATGCCGGATTCAAGGAAGACAATCTGACCGGCGCCGATCTGTCAGAGGTCAAGCTTACGGCGGTCCGTTTCATCGAATCCGACCTGACGGGCGTCAGCTTCTTCAGAACAAATCTGAAGGGAATGGATCTGAGCAGCTGCGTCATCCGGGGGCTTGCCGTTTCGGACAATTTTTCCGAGCTTCGCGGATTAAAGATCAGCACCGCCCAGGCTCAGGACCTCGCCGGTCTGCTGGGCGTTTCGTATATCGAAGCGCAGTAGAATTATCAATATATTAGTAAAAATCACCGTTCAAGGAGAAATCATTTAGATGAAAATAGCGATTGGAAACGACCATGCCGGCGTTGAGATGAAGCAGGCCGTATCGGATCACCTGAAGGAACGCGGGATCGAGGTGATCAACCTCGGGACCGATACGCTGGAAAGCGTCGACTATCCGGTTTACGGCAGAAGGGTCGCTCATGCGGTCGTCGACGGAGATGCGGATCTCGGTATCCTGATCTGCGGAACCGGCATCGGGATCTCGCTGGCTGCGAACAAGGTGCCCGGCATCCGGGCCGCAGTATGCAGCGAGCCCTTCTCGGCGCGTCTGTCAAGACAGCACAACGACAGCAATATTTTAGCCTTCGGCTCCCGGGTTATCGGACCGGGAACGGCGCTGGATATCGTCGACGCATGGCTGGACGCTTCGTTTGAAGGCGGACGCCATCAGAGACGCGTCGATCTGATTGAAAATTCGGAAAACGACTAAACTTATTAATAATACCCGGCGGATTCTGCGAAAAACAGCAGAGAAGCGTTTGAGTATCAATTAACAAAGCAACATCAGTCCATATCGTTAAATCTGACAAAGCCGTCGCGAAAGTGACGGCTCTTTGTATGCGTTGCGTTTTTGACAAACGCTGAGGCGCGTTAATCTCTTGTACGTGACCTGAAAAACAGCTAAACTATACAAATGGAGGTTAATTATGTATACAGAATCACACGGTGACGAATCGGCTCTGACCGCCGAGAAGCCCCTTGTTTTTTCAAAAGTTACCGACCCCGAATTTAAAAAGATTTTCGATTACAACGACGACTATCTGCATTTTCTGGACGCCTCAAAAACGGAGCGTCTCTGCTGCGCCGAAGCGGTGCGTCAGGCAGAAAAGGCGGGTTTTCGGCCGCTGTCGGAATTCCGGAGCCTTGCGCCCGGCGACAAGGTTTACGTAAACGAACGTAATAAAGCGGTAATCTTTTACCGGATCGGTACGGAGGCCGTCACGGACGGCATGAACATCGTCGGCGCTCATATCGATTCTCCGAGACTCGATCTGAAGCCCTCGCCGCTGTACGAAAGCGACGATCTCGCGCTGTTCAAGACCCATTATTACGGCGGGATCAAGAAGTATCAGTGGGTGGCTCTGCCCCTGGCGCTTTACGGAACAGTCGTGCTCAAGGACGGAACGAAGATAAGCCTGAGCATCGGGGACCGCGAAAGCGAACCGGTATTCTGCGTGTCGGATCTGCTTATTCATCTGGCCGGCAAGCAGATGGCCAAAAAGGCGGCCGAAGTTATCGAAGGCGAAGAACTCAATCTTCTCGTCGGAAGCATCCCGGTTAAGGATGAAGACGTCAAGGAAGCGGTAAAGAAGAACATTCTGAAGAAGCTTCAGAAGGAATACGGCTTTACAGAAGCGGATTTTGCATCGGCGGAATTTGAAGCCGTACCGGCAGGAAAAGCCCGTTCGGTCGGATTCGACGAATCTCTTGTCGGCGCCTACGCTCAGGACGACCGGGTCTGCGCCTATGCGGCGCTGCGCGGGATTCTCGACCTTGATGAAACGCCGGCCCGCACCGCCTGCGTAATCCTGGCTGACAAGGAAGAGATCGGCAGTGTCGGGAGCACCGGGATGAACAGCCGGATGTTCGAAAACGATACGGCTGAAATCTGTGCGCTGCTGGGCGAAACGGATACGAATCTTGCCGTCAGACGGACGCTCAGAAACTCGGCGTGCCTGTCGGCCGACGTTACAGCCGGCTACGATCCGACCTTCGCTTCCGCGTTCGATCCGCTCAATTCCGCATTTATCGGAAAGGGAGCCGCGATCTGCAAATACGGCGGAGCGAGAGGGAAGTCCGGTTCCAACGACGCGCATCCGGAATTTCTCGCGAAGCTGCGGGGCATTTTCGACGATGCCGGCGTATTCTGGCAGACCTGCGATATGGGCAAGGTCGATCAGGGAGGCGGAGGAACCATCGCCTATATGCTCGCGGCTTACGGCATGGATGTCGTGGACTGCGGAACGGCCGTTCTTTCGATGCACTCTCCGTTTGAGATCAGCTCGAAGGCGGACACCTACATGACCTGGAAGGCCTACAATACGTTCCTGATCAAGTACTGATGCGGGCGGACAGATTAAGGAGATAATATGGCAAAACAATCGGCACTCAAGACCTTTCTCGGCGGCGTTCATCCGCCGCAGGAAAAGGAACGGACTGCGAATGAACCGGTCAGAGAAGCTCAGCTTCCTGAAACGGTTGTGATCCCGATGTCACAGCATATCGGAGCGCCCTGCAGCCCGATCGTCAAGGTCGGAGACTATGTTTACACGGGCCAGAAGGTAGGCGAAGCTCAGGGATTTATGTCGGTTCCTGTTCACGCCTCGATATCGGGCACCGTCAAGGCGGTCGAAGAACGCGAGCATCCAAACGGAAACCGCGTGATGTCGGTCGTCATCGAATCGGACGGCGAAGATATCCTCGACCCTTCGATCAAGCCCAACGGCGACTATCACGGCAGAGATCCGAAGGAAATCATTAAAATGATCCAGGACGGCGGCATCGTCGGGATCGGGGGCGCGACGTTCCCGACTCACGTCAAGCTGTCTATTCCGCCGGACAAGCATGTCGATACGATCATCCTGAACGGCGCGGAATGCGAACCGTACATCACCTGCGACGATCACCTGATGCGCAGAGATCCGGATATCATCGTCAAGGGTCTTGAAATCATCATGTATGCCACCGGTGTGAAGCAGGGTTATATCGGAATCGAAGACAACAAGCCGGAAGCGATCGCAAAAATGCAGGAAGCGGCCGCGAAATCGGACGGCATCGACGTTGCGGTCCTGAAGACAAAATATCCGCAGGGCGCAGAAAAGCAGCTGATCAAGGCGGTTACGGGCCGTGAAGTCCCGTCGGGAGCACTCCCGGCAGATGCGGGCGCCGTCGTCTCGAACGTCGGGACAGCCGCACAGATCTATCATACGGTCGTCGAAGGCATGCCGTTCTTCCAGAAGATGCTCACGTGCACCGGCAGCTGCGTCAAGGATCCGGCCACCTATGTGGTGCGCCTCGGCGACAGCTTCCAGAGCATCATCGACCAGTCCGGCGGCTTCACTAAAGAACCTAGAAAACTCATTTCCGGCGGACCGATGATGGGGATCGCGCAGTTCACGACAGCCGTTCCGATCATCAAGTCCACCTCCGGCATCCTGTGCTTCGACAAGGAGCTCGCGGAGCTTCCGGAACCGACGCCCTGCATCAAGTGCGGCAGATGTGCTCACGTCTGTCCGATGCACCTGCAGCCGCTTTATATTCAGGCCTACTCGCTCAGAGACCGCTTCGACAAGGCGGACGAGTATCATGCGCTCGACTGCATCGAATGCGGCAGCTGTTCGTATATCTGTCCCGCAAAGCGTCCGCTCGTAACCTCGATCCGGACAGCCAAGCGTATTATCGCGGCAGAAAAAAGAAAGGCTAAAAAATGAGCGAACCTAAATTAATCGTCTCTTCATCGCCTCATGTCAGAGATAAGGAAACGACGGCCTCGATCATGCAGAAGGTCGTCATCGCGCTGATCCCGGCGTTCGCCGTCGCATGCTACGTATACGGCTGGAGCGCCCTGATGATCACCGCGGTCTGTGTCGCTTCCACCTGTCTGACCGAATTCCTGATCGACAAGGCGACCGGAAAACCGAATTCCGTCAAGGACTGGTCTGCAGTCGTCACGGGCATTCTTCTCGCTTTTAACCTGCCGGTAAGCGCGCCCTGGTGGCTGTGCTTCGTCGGCGGAGCATTTGCAATCGGGATCGTCAAGATGTGTTTCGGCGGTCTGGGCAGCAATTTTATGAACCCGGCTCTTTCCGGACGAGCTTTCCTGCTGGCCTGCTGGCCTACGCGGATGACAGGCTCCGCCTATATCCCGGCCGATGCGGTCACAACGGCGACTCCTCTCGGAATCATTAAAGAAGGTCTCGACGCTTCGATGCTGCCGTCAACCCTCGACATGTTCCTCGGAACCAGCGGCGTTTACGGTGCGATCGGTGAAATCTCCGCACTTGCGCTGCTCATCGGAGGTCTGTACCTGATCTTCACAAAGGTCATTTCATGGCGCATTCCGGTCACTTATATCGGCACCGTCTTTGTGCTTTCCATGTGCTTCGGACAGGATCCGTTCTATCAGATCTTTGCCGGCGGGCTCATGCTCGGCGCATTCTTCATGGCGACGGATTACGTTTCGAGTCCGAATACGGTGCTCGGCCAGTTTATTTTCGCCTTCGGATGCGGGCTCCTGACCGTAATTATCCGGCAGTTCGGCGGATATCCGGAAGGCGTGTCCTATTCGATCCTGCTGATGAACGTCGCGGCACCGCTTATCCAGAAATACACGGCTCCGCGTGTTTACGGGTATGAAAAGAAGAAAAAGAAAGAAAGCGAGGCAGCCTGATGGCGGAAAAGAAAAAATCTGACGTCAATCTGGACTGGGGCTGGATCTGCAAGGTCGGTCTCATCCTGTTTGCGATCACGCTCGTCTGCACCGCACTGCTTGCGTATACCAATTCGATTACTTCGCCGATCATCGCGAAGCAGAACGAAGAAGCCAACGTAGAAGCTCAGAAGGAAGTCCTTCCGGAAGCCGACAAGTTCGAACAGGTCGAAGATCTGGAATCGAAGCTGTCCTCTCTCGGATCCGACGCTTCGATCGTTACGGAAGCCTACAGCGCCTACAAGGGCGACAAGCTGGTAGGCTGGGCCATCAAGACAACGCCCTCCGGCTACGGCGGAGACGTCACGATTCTGACGGGCATCTCGGTCGACGGCAAGGTCGAAGGGATTTCGATCCTGAGCCAGTCCGAAACTGCAGGCCTCGGGGCCAAGTCCACCGATCCGTCGTTTTACGGACAGTACGCCGGCAAGAACGCGGATGAAGAAATCACTGTCGTAAAAGGGCAGACTGCGACGGACAATCAGATCGAAGCGATTACAGGTGCGACCATTACGTCCAATGCGGTTACGCTGGGTGTGAATACGGCGGACCAGGCTGCGCAGATTTTGAAGGAGGCAGCTGAATGAGTAATTTTAAAGTCCTGACTAACGGGATTATCAAAGAGAATCCGACATTTCGTCTGCTTCTCGGGATGTGTCCGACTCTCGCGGTTACGACGGCTGCAATAAACGGACTCGGCATGGGACTTTCAACTACGGTGGTTCTGATCGGATCCAACGTCGTTATCTCGGCGCTGAGAAAAATCATACCGAACAGCATTCGAATTCCGGCATTCGTCGTCATTATCGCGTCGTTCGTAACGATCGTTCAGATGCTGCTGCAGGCTTACGTCCCGTCACTGTACGATGCCTTAGGCATCTATATACCGCTGATCGTCGTCAACTGCATTATCCTGGGCCGTGCGGAAGCCTTTGCGTTTTCCCATTCTGTCGGCGCATCCGCGTGTGACGGAATCGGCATGGGGCTCGGTTTCACGCTGTCTCTGACGGTTCTCGGCGGTATCCGCGAAATTATCGGTGCGGGTACGATTTTCGGCATTTCGCTGTTCGGCGCGTCATACGAACCGGCGCTGCTGGTGATCATGCCGGCCGGCGGGTTTATCACACTCGGACTGTGCATCGGACTGATCAATCACCTGACCAGCAGGCACGAACAGAAAGAACTCGATCAGGCGAATCAGGAACTGATGGGCATCGAAGCGAAGGGAGAAGCTGAATGAATCTCTTACTTCTGCTCGTAAGCGGCATATTTGTCCACAACTTTATCCTGTCACGCTTCCTCGGGATCTGTCCGTTCCTCGGCGTTTCGAAACAGATCGAAACGGCGTTTGGTATGGGTATCGCCGTCACATTCGTCATGGGGCTGGCTTCCGCGATCACCTATGTGGTCCAGTATACGATCCTCGTGCCGTACGGTCTCGAATATCTGCAGACCATCGCGTTTATCCTGGTTATCGCTACGCTGGTCCAGCTTGTCGAAATGGTTATCAAAAAGACGAGCCCGACGCTGTATGAAGCGCTCGGCGTTTACCTTCCGCTGATCACGACGAACTGCGCGGTCCTCGGTGTCGCCCTGCTTAATATCCAGTACGGTTACAACTTTATCGAATCGGTTGTATTCGGGATCGCCGGGGCTCTCGGCTTTATGCTCGCGATCGTGCTGTTCGCGGGGATCCGCGAACGCAACGAACTTTCCGCGATTCCGAAAGCGCTCGACGGCTTCCCGATCGCGCTCATCACGGCCGGCCTGATGGCGATCGCATTCCTCGGATTTTCCGGAATGCTTTGATTCGGCACAATTAAGGAGAACAGAATGAATACTGCTGCGCAGATACTCATACCGGTCGGGATCCTGGGCGCGATGGCGCTCGTCTTCGGACTGCTGCTCGCGGTCGCTTCGAAGATCTTCGAAGTTAAAGTAGACGAACGCGTACCGCTGGTCAGGGACGCTCTGCCGGGCGCGAACTGCGGCGGCTGCGGCTTCCCGGGCTGCGACGCGTGCGCCGCAGCGATCGTAGGCGGCACGGCCGCCTGCAACGCCTGCCCTGTAGGCGGGGCTGCCGCTGCTGAAGAGATCGCGAAAATAATGGGTGAGGAAGCGATCGAAGGTCCCCGCCTTGCGGCGATGGTCCTGTGTCAGGGCGACTGCGAAGTCGCGCCGAGACGTGCGGATTATTACGGCGTCATGGACTGCAGAGAAGCGGTCAACGCGAACGGCGGCGCCAAAGACTGCCGTTTCGGCTGCATCGGCTACGGCTCCTGCGTCAAGGCCTGCAAGTTCGACGCGCTGCATATGTCCGACAAGATGCTGCCTGTCGTAAACCGCGACAACTGCACCGCCTGCAACCAGTGCGTCATCACATGCCCGAAAGGGGTCATGCAGCTCGTCCCGTACGATCACGACATCCGTGTAAACTGCAAGAACATGATGAAGGGCAAATTCACGCGCACCGACTGCTCGAAAGGCTGCATCGCCTGCAGACGCTGTGTCAAGGTCTGCCCGACAGGCGCGGTTACGGTCGCCGACAATCTCGCGTCAATCGACTATGAAAAATGCATCCAGTGCGGTCTGTGCGTCGAGGTCTGTCCGACTCACGCGCTGACGGGCAATAAGAAGGAAGGCGCGCTGGAAGCCTACGAAAAAGCGCATCCGGAATACAAACGTCCGGAAGCGAAGCCGAAGAAGGCGCCTGCAAAAAAGCCGGCGAAAGCTGAAGCCTGATCTTTCTATCAATTATTCGATCCCGATGGGTATATAACCTGTCGGGATCATTTTATTTGTACGGAACCTTTACGGTTCCGATCGATATGAATTGATAAAGGAGAAAGAAATGGCAGATGCGAATATCAAAACTGACGACATGAAAGCAAAGCCGGTACCGCAGCAGAGCGAACAGACAGCGGCCGCGTTTATGCGTTACCTGAAGACAAACCGGGAAAATATCAACGCTTACAATGAAAAGATGATTGCAAGCGGGGAATACACCTATGTCGATACGATGTACGGGGAAGACGGATATTTTCCGGAAGGCGTCACGATTCCGCAGACCCGTGGTGTCGAAGACGTGACGGATATTATCGACAATTCGCTGCATCAGCTCCATCACGACGAACATCAGGTGAAGGACGCCCGCGGCGGTGCGGTCAAGGATGATCTCGAAGACAAGTTCCTTGCCTGGCACAGAAAGCACCTGTTCGATACCCTGTCCTCCATCGCGAAGGACGAAGGCTTCGACGTTTCGCCTGAAGCTTTCGAAAAAGAGCTTAACGGTGAAATCAACGCGATCCTCGCACTTAATCCGAAGGCCGGAGAACTCGAGGTGCTGGACAAGCTGCTGGACGAATATGAAACGGACAAATAAAAAAGAACCGGAGAGCTCTCCGGTTCTTTTAAAATTCTGAATGATTTAGCTAAAAATCGAGACTGAGATTTCTGCGTACCTGTCTGACGACACCGAGGATGTTCAGACGTTCGCGGGAATTGGTGATATAGAAATCGCCTTCTCCGCTGTAGGATACGGGCTGAACAAGAACGCCGTTATTCTGGTAAAATACGCGGCGGATCATGCCGTCGTCGGCATGTGACTGGACGAGGGCGTAATCTCCGTTTTCGCAGTTGTCGCGGACCTCGATGATAAGCGTATCGCCCTTCATGAAGATAGGCGACATATCGTCGTCTCTGACATTGAGTCCGACATAGGATCTGCCGCTCTGCAGCATCTTCATGCCGATTTCTTCATAACCATGCTTATCCTGGATGTTGGCCCATTCGACCCCGGCCGGAACTCTGTTATAGACAATGATCTCATTGTCTTTTTTAAGCTTGCTGGAATCGACGTTAAGCAGGTAGTCTGTCGTAACCGAAAAGATTTCCGCAAGCTCCTTGATCGTGTTGATGTCCGGATAGTTCTTGTTGGTTTCCCATTGACTCACTGCTGTCTGCGAAACACCGAGGCGTTTCGCCAGATTCGCCTGAGACATGTTTCGTTCTTTTCTTAGCTGTCGGTATTTGTTCATAAAATTAGGTCTGCTCCTTTGAACCGTAGAAATTATATCCGATGCCCGCAAGTATTCAGAGTAAATTCGTATTATGCAAACAATACTGTTTTAATAGAAATGCTAAAATAAAAGCCTGAACATTTTTATTGTCAGCATTATTTTACACCCTGTTTAACGTAAACAGTCGTAAAATTATGTTGTAAAACAAGGAATTTTTGTCCTCGTATTAATATATGCGGTATCTTTTTAATCAGGTGTCAAAATAATAATTGATATAGATTACTAAGTTATAGTTTATCGAATAAATTTGGCGTGTCAATCAATTCTTCTTTTAATTTTAGACTGCTTAGCTTAATACATATTCAAACCGGCAGAAATAAATTCGACGGCTTTCGCAGCCGAAACGGCGGTTCCGACTGACAGAAAGGCCCCGCAAAGGTATAATTAAACATTATGATACTATCGGATAAATCAATCAAAAAATACCTCGAAAGCGGCGAGCTTCTGATCGAACCCCTCGAACCGCGCCAGATACAGCCGGCGTCGGTAGACATTCGCCTGGGGCATAATTTTCTGCGCCTCGACGAAAATAACTTCGGCACGATGACGATGACGGACGAGATCGAGTATACGCGTTTCGAATGCGACGAGCTGATCATCCCCAGCGGCTCATTTCTGCTGGCGACGACAATGGAATATATCAGACTGCCTAATAATCTGACGGCTTTCGTCGAAGGCAGAAGCTCCATCGGACGGATGGGGCTGTTCATACAGAATGCCGGATGGGTGGACCCGGGCTTCGAAGGAGAAATTACTCTCGAGCTGTACAACGCGAACCGTCTGCCTATCAGGCTAGAAGCCGGCAGAAGGATCTGCCAGCTGGTTTTTGCCGCGATGGACGACGAAGCGGAAAATCCGTACTGCGGCAAGTATCAGAAGCAGCGCAGCGCCGTGGGCTCAAGGATCTGTCTGGACGCCGAAAATCAGAGAAAGGACTGAGCCGGGGGCGTTATGGAACAGGAAATTTATTTTGACAATGCCGCAACGACTTCGCTCTATCCGGAAACGGTCGAGCGGATGCGGCATTTTTTTGCGCAGGAATTCTGGAATCCTTCAGCGATGTACAGACCTGCGATACAGGCGGAAAAAGAGCTGGAAGAAGCTCGGGAAACTGTGGCGGCGGGACTGAAGGTACCCGCGAAAAACCTGACCTTCACCTCGGGCGGAACCGAAGGCAGCAATACGGTGATCCGCGGCGTATGCGAGTCCCAGCGTCTTGACGACTACAATATCATTACGACGCAGATTGAACATCCGGCCGTGCTTGAGGTCTTCCGTTATTACGAAGAAAAAGGGATCAGGACGACGTATCTGCCGGTGGACGAGTACGGACGGGCGGATCTGGAAGCGCTGGAAGCGGCGCTGGACGAGAAAACGGCGCTCGTGAGCATTATGGCGGTGAACAACGAGCTGGGCTCGGTGAACGACCTTGTCTCCGCCGGGCGCATCATCAGGGAGAAAAGTCCGAAGGCGGTATTCCATTCGGACTTTGTGCAGGCTTATCTGAAGACCGAAGATCCAAGGCTCGATATCGAAGCGGCGGGACTCGACGCGGTCAATATCTGTGCCCATAAGATCCACGGTCCGAAGGGGATCGGAGCGCTGTACATCAGAGAAGGCGTCAGAATTCCTCCGCTGCTGCTGGGCGGCGGGCAGGAACGCGGCATGCGGTCGGGAACAGAAAACCTGCCGCTGGCGGCAGGCTTCGCCTCAGCGGCAGCCGCGAGAAAGGACAGGCTTCCTGAGCTTGAAAGACACGCTCAGGAGCTCAAAAACCGCCTTCTGGCGGCGCTTTCGGATGTCGGGGATCTCCGCATCGGCTCTGCGGAGGATGCGAGCCCCTACGTCATCAGCCTCGGTTTCAGAGGCGTCAGAGGCGAAGTCCTGCTGCATATGCTCGAGGATCAGGGTATCTATATCTCAACAGGTTCGGCGTGCTCCACACATCATAAGGGCGGACATGTTCTGAAGGCGGCCGGACTCGACAGAGAGGCTGCGGAAGGAACGGTGCGCATCAGCACGTCGGAATTCAACACGCCTGAAGAAATTGACGTACTCGCGAAGGCGCTGACTGACAGCGCGGGACAGCTGCGGCGCATCACCCGCTTCGGCGGAAAGAACAGGAGCAGAAGATGAAGCATGTAATACTGGTCAGATACGGCGAGATCAGCCTGAAGGGCCTGAACAGAAACTATTTTATTGACCTGCTGGCGCGCAATATCCGCTCGGCGCTGTCAAGACTGGAATCCGTCAAGATCCGCAAGGTACATGGGCGGATCATCGTAGATATCGACGACAGCGACATGCAGGAAGGACTCGAACGGATCGTCAGGGTGTTCGGGATTGTCTCGGTCTCGCCGGCTGCCGTTATTGAAAGCAGGCTTGAAGTGATAGAGCAGACAGTCGAAGATCTGGTAAAGCCCCTTGACTTCAGGACCTTCCGCGTTTCGGCGCGGCGCGCCGACAAGACGTTCCCGATGCAGAGCATGGAGCTGGCCCGCCATCTGGGCGGGACGGTGCTCAGAGCCGTGCCGGATATCACGGTGGATCTGCACGATCCGGAGCTTAACGTTCAGGTCGAAGTCCGTGAAGAAACCTATGTCTATCATGAAACGATCCAGGGTCCCGGAGGCCTTCCTGTGGGATGCTCCGGAAAGACGGGACTGCTGCTCTCGGGCGGCATCGACAGCCCGGTGGCCGGCTATATGATGGCGAAACGGGGTCTTGCGCCGGTGGGCATCTATTTCCACGCGTTTCCGTACACCAGCGACCGCGCGAAGGAAAAGGTCGTCAGTCTCGCGAAGATACTTGCCGGCTATACGGGGAGCTTCAAGCTGTACGTCGTTCCGTTTACGGAGCTGCAGCTGGAGATTATCGAAAAATGTCCGGAACGCCAGATCACGATCCTGATCCGCCGGTATATGGCGAGGATCGCGGAAGCGATCGCGGAGAAGGAGGGTCTCGGCTCTCTGACGACAGGGGAGAGCCTCGGGCAGGTTGCGTCGCAGACACAGGAAAGTCTGCTCGTGACCAACGAAGCCGCCCATCTGCCGGTTCTTCGTCCGCTTATCGGAATGGACAAGCAGGAGATCGTCGAGATCGCGCAGCGTATCGGGACCTTCGAAACGTCCATCCTGCCCTACGAGGACTGCTGCACGATATTCGTGCCGAAGCACCCCGATACGAAGCCGAAGCTTGCTGCGGTGAAGAAATCGGAAGAAGCGCTGGCGGAAACCGCGCCGGAGATGATCCGGAAAGCGGTGGAAGACTCGGAAATTATCCGGGTATAATCACGAAAATCAGCTTAAGCGGCAGTACCGGAATGTTTTTCAGTCCGGTAATGCCGTTTTTATGTCTGCAGACAGAGAAAACGTATTCGGTTTTTTCTTGAACATTCGCAATGAACGTGCTAATCTAAAAACAGGTGAACAATGGAAGTTTTCTCGAATTTTCAAATTATACCCTCGATCAGAAGACTGACGGACCTGGATACGGCGCTGGAAAGCGGCGCGCAGGTCATTCTGCTTACGGATGCGGACATTACGAACCTGCAGGTTCTGACACAGAAGATCCATGCCGCGGGTAAACAGGTCTGGATCAATACGGAGCTGCTCGGCGGTTTCGGAAAGGATCAGGCAGGTCTGAAGCTCCTGAAGAATTATTACAAGGTCGACGGGGTGATGTCTACGGACAGCGCGCGGCTGAAAACACTCAGGCATATGGGGCTGTACACGGTGCAGCGTTTCTTCATGACGGATTCGAGAAGCTTCGAGACATCGCTGAAGCTGCTTAAAAACAGCGGAATGGACGCCGCGGAAATACTTCCGGCATGTGCCGCGGCAGGAACGTACGAATCGCTCAGGCGTGTTACGACAATTCCTCTGCTGGCCGGAGGGTTTGTCACCGGCAGCAGAACGGCGGAGCAGCTGCGCCGCATCGGCTTCAGCGGTTTGACGACGAGTTCGAAAAAGCTGTGGCCGTTACAACAAAATACATAAACAGACAGATAAAGGCGAGTCCTGTTTAATCAGTCCATCGGAATACCGGCGGGCTTATTAAACAGGACTTTTTTTGTATTAAAAATCATAAGGGGAGAGACGTTATGAAAAAGTATCTGCTTGGTCTGGACAACGGGGGAACGATGAGCAAAGCGGCTCTGTACGATCTGAACGGGACGGAGGTCGCCGTCGTCGGAAGCAAAACGGACATGGTCCAGCCGGAACCCGGTTTTACGGAACGGGACAGCGAAGAAATGTGGGAGGCCAACAAGGATGCAATCCGGCGGCTGCTGGAGAAGACGGGGGTCAGCGGAGACGAGATCATCGCGATGGCGGTTACCGGCCACGGCAACGGCCTGTATCTGATGGGATACGACTACTGCCAGTCCTATAACGGGATCATCTCCACCGACTCCCGCGGTAAGAAAACGGCTGTTCGGTGGAAGCAGGACGGAACCTTTCAGAAAATTCTGCCTAAAACGATGCAGTCCTGCTGGGAAGGACAGCCGTCCACGATCCTGAACTGGTTTCTCGACAACAAGCCGGAGGTTATTGAAAATACGAAATACGTCTTCATGTGCAAGGACTACATCCGATACAAGCTGACGGGCAACGCCTACGGTGAAATTACCGATATGTCCGGCTCGAGCCTGATGAACGTCCGTGACGTCTGCTACGACAGAGAACTGCTGGCCGATATGGGACTGGAAATGATTTACAACAAGCTTCCGCCGCTGAAATACCCGGGCGAGATCTGCGGAACTGTTACCGAAGAGGTAGCCCGGGAAACAGGTCTGGCTGCCGGAACGCCTGTGGCAGGAGGGAGCATGGACATTCATGCATCGGCGATTGCCTGCGGGCTGACGGATGAAGAAAAGATGTGCGTCGTCGCGGGGACCTGGAGCATCAACGAATACATCAGCCGGACCCCTGTCGTCGACGAAGAGCTGTTCATGACCTCAATCGACAATATTCCGGGCTTCTGGATGATCCTCGAAGGCAGTCCCACATCGGCCAGCAACCTGGAATGGTTCCTGACCGAGATCCTTCGAGATGTCGATCTTCACGGAAAGGATATTTACGAATGCTCTAACGAATGGGTCAGGGGAATCGGAAAGGATGACTGCGGAGTCGTATTCCTCCCGTTCCTGTACGGCAGCAACGTCAACGTCAATGCCCGGGGATGCTTCATCGGTCTCCAGGCCTGGCATACGAGAGACAATCTGCTTCGCGCAGTATACGAAGGGATCGTCTTCAGTCACCGGATGCATATCGAAAAGCTGCTCAAGTACCGCGGACGGCCGACAGCCATTCGTCTGGCCGGCGGGGTCGCGAAATCTCCGATGTGGGTGCAGATGTTCGCCGACGTTCTTCAGACGCCGATCGAAGTCGCAAGAAGCAGCGAGCTCGGAGCGCTGGGCAGCGCGATGTGCGCAGGCGTCGCGGCAGGCGTTTTCGATTCCTTCGAAGATGCATCGGACCGGATGGTCGATATCGCCTATACCGCGCAGCCGGATCCCGCCAAAGCCGCTCTGTACGATAAAAAGTACGACCGGTACAAGCGGATTATCGAAGCGCTGGATCCGGTCTGGGATCTGTACGCGGAGTAATCGATGAAGAATGATTTGTCAGGTAAGAATGCGGTTATAACCGGGGCGAGCCGCGGAGTCGGCAAGGCTGCGGCTCTGGCCCTGGCTGCGGAAGGCGTTAATCTGGCCGTATGTGCCAGAACTCTGGATGCTTTGCAGGACACTGTAAAAGAAGGACTTCACGAGGGTGTCAAGATTTATGCCTTTGCAGTGGATTTGAACGATCCGGAACAGACGGTGCAGTTTATGCGCGATGCGGAAAACGCGCTCGGAGGTATGGACATCCTGATCAATAACGCGGGAATATGGCTCAGCGGAAAATGTACGGATATCCCGCTTGAAGACTGGCAGAAAACAATGAACGTCAACCTGACGGCGCCGTTTCTGACCTCACAGTATTTTGCACGAAGCAATATCGAGAAAAGACGTCCCGGCAAGATCATCAATATCAATTCTCAGGCTGCGTTTAACGGCAGCACTTCCGGCCATGTGCACTATGCGGCCAGCAAAGCCGGGCTGACGGCGATGACCGTCTCGATGGCGAGAGAACTGGGGCCCTCCGGAATCACGGTGAACGGGATAGCGCTGGGTATGGTCGATACCGATCTGATTCGGGACGCTTATTTTAAGAATGAGGCCGCTTACAATGCAAGGCTGCCGATCGGCCGGCTGGCAGAGCCTGAAGAAATAGCCGGGATTCTCGTATTTATGGCGGGAAGCGGCTCGGATTATATGACGGGCGCCACCGTGGATGCTTCCGGCGGCATGCTGATGAGATGAGGTTTAAGATGAAAGATAAAATATACGATGTGGCTGTGATCGGCGGCGGCATCACAGGTACCGGCGTTATTCACGAGCTTGCGAAGTACAAGCTCGAAACGGCGCTTCTCGAACGGGGGCTGGATCTGGCTGTCGGAGCGACAAAGGGCAACGGCGGCGTCGTTCACCCGGGTTACGATCCTCATCCGGGGACGCTGAAGGCTAAGCTCAATCCGGCCGGTGCGCGGATGTATCCGAGACTTTCGAAGGAGCTGGGCTTCGGACTGCGCAGAACCGGGACCCTCGTCGTCGCCTACAGCGACCGGGACCTGAAGAAAGTGGACGAGCTGCTGGACAATGCCGCGGTAAACGGCGTCGAACAGGTCGAGAAAATCAACGCGGCCCAGCTTCGCCACAGAGAGCCGCACATCAATCCGGCTGCTCTCGGCGCTCTCCTGGCCCATACGACGACGATGATCGATCCATTCGAGGTGGCGATCGCTTTCGCTGAAAACGCGCAGGACAACGGAGCCGATATACTCACAGGGCAGAATGTGACCGGCATCAGTAAAGAGGACGACGGTCTCTTTCATATCACAGCATCCGGGAATCAGTATCTGGCAAGATTCGTCGTCGATGCGGCGGGAATCTTTGCGGATGATGTCGCCGCGATGGCGGGGATTCACGAATACCGGATCCAGGGACGGCATGGCAATCTGGTCGTAATGGACAAGGGACTGAAGACGCCGATCCAGACAGTCATGTTTCCGTGTCCCGGACCTGATACGAAGGGCATCGCGCTGATTCCGACGGTAAGCGGGAATACGCTGATCGGATCTACTGCGACGATGCGTTCAGATAAAAACGACGTTTCCAACGATGCGGAGGGCATAGACGAGCTTGTGGCCGGAGCCAGACATCTGATCCCGGGCGCGGATATCAGAATTATCCGTACCTTTGCCGGACAGCGGCCGGTGGCGCTGGACAACGACAATGATTTTTATATACGGGAATCTGAAACGGTGCCGGGTTTTATTCACGCTGCGGGCATTCAGTCGCCGGGAGCGGCCTCATCACCGGCTGTCGCGGAGTACGTCGTTTCGCTCCTTGCGGACGCGGGTCTCGATCTGAAGCCGGATCCGGATTACGATCCCTTCAGGCAGCCGAAGCCTGATTTCAGCACGCTTTCGCCTGACGAGCAGGATAGGCTGATCAGACAGGATCCCGCTTACGGTCAGATCGTCTGCCGGTGCGAAACCGTCACGGAAGGCGAGATTGTCGCCGCGATCCGCGAGGGGGTCGGCGCAAGGACCGTCGAAGCGGTCAAACGGCGCACGAGAGCCGGAATGGGCAGATGTCAGAGCGGTTTCTGCCAGTCCCGCGTCATCGATATCCTGGCCAGAGAGCTGGGAATCCCTCAGGAGGACGTCAGACTCGAAGAAGAAAATGCGCGTATTTTATACGGAAAGATCAAGGGCGCAGTATGAATCAGTTAAAATATGACGTCGTAGTCGTCGGCGCAGGGCCGGCCGGCATGGCTGCGGCGATTAAAGCACAGGAAAACGGCGCTTCTGTCGCGCTGCTGGAACGAAGCAGCGAGCTGGGCGGAATCCTGAATCAGTGCATCCATTCAGGTTTCGGCCTGCGGTACTTTAAGGAGGAGCTGACGGGACCAGAATATGCCCAGCGCTTCGCGGAGCAGGTCGCTGAGAAAAATATCGATGTCTATCTGGATACGATGGTTCTGGATATCGATCGTAAGCGGAATATCCAGGCGATTAACAGGGACGGAATTCTGGAAATCTGCGCAGGCGCGGTCGTTCTCGCTATGGGATGCCGCGAACGGACCCGGGGAGCGGTCCATATACCGGGAGACCGGCCGGCCGGTGTGTTCACGGCAGGTCTGGCCCAGCGCTACGTCAATATCGAAAATCAGAAGCCGGGGACTCGCGCCGTGATACTGGGCTCCGGCGATATCGGGCTCATCATGGCCAGACGTCTCACCCTCGAAGGAATCGAGGTGGCCGGCGTTTACGAGCTGATGCCCTATGCCAACGGACTGTACAGGAATATTAAAAACTGTCTCGATGATTTCGGCATTCCCCTTCATCTGTCCACGACGGTTACCCGCATCAACGGTCACGGCCGCGTCACTTCGATCGAGACGTCGAAGGTGGATGAGAACCTTAAGCCGATACCCGGGACGGAGGAGGTCATACCCTGCGATACGCTGCTGCTGTCCATCGGCCTGATCCCGGAAAACGAGCTGTCGCTAAAGGCGGGCGTCACGCTTAATCCCGTCACAAACGGGGCTTCGGTGGACAGCCGTCTGCAGACCGATGTCCCCGGAATCTTCGCCTGCGGCAACGTCCTCCACGTCCACGATCTCGTCGACAACGTCAGCATCGAGGCGGAGCAGGCGGGGATCGAAGCGGCTGCCTTTGCGGCGGGGAACAGCTTTACAGACAGCGGAGAACTGGAGGTCAGGCCGGGCGGCAATGTGCGTTATACCGTTCCGTCGCGGATCGAACCCGATCTACCGGTGACAATGAAGTTCAGGTCGATGAAGCCTGTCGAAAACGGACGGATCCAGATCAAATCGGGAGATCGGGAGGTTTACACTTCGAAGCGTTCACAAAAGATCGTACCCAGCATCATGCAGACCGTCAGGCTTAAGCCGTCGATGCTGGGGAGCTGTACGGAACCGCTGACGGTGTCGATTGTGGAAGAGGAAGAATAAAATGCAGATCGTAGAAATGTGCTGCACGACCTGTCCGTCGGGATGCGCGCTGCACGTACAGACGGACGGAGAAAATGTCATCGGCGTGGAAGGCAACGGCTGTAAACGCGGCTGCGTATTTGCTGCTCAGGAGCTCAGGGATCCCCAGCGGATGCTGACCAGCACCGTTCTCATAGAACTGGGCGGAAAGCAGTATCTGCTGCCGGTAAAAACCCGGAAGCCGGTATCCATGCGATTTACAGTACCGATTATGGATGCGGTACGAGCCGTGAAGATCAGCCGTCCTGTTCATATGGGCGATGTTGTGATCGGAAATGCGGGCGGCTCCGGAGCGGATGTGGTCGCCTGCAGGAATATGGGAGAGTAAGCCGAATGATAGCAGGATTAACAGAGATACTGGAAGACGCGAAGCGGAATCGCAGAGCGGCCGGTGCCTTCAATACCGTCAGTCTCGAAAGCATCGACGCCGTGATTTCAGCCGCCGAGCAGAAGAACGTGCCCGTCATCATCCAGCATGCGCAGCTTCACGAACCGGTGATCCCCCTCGACGTGATAGGACCCTGCATGACCGCGGCTGCCGCACTGGCAGCGGTCCCGGTATGTGTTCATCTGGATCACGGCAGCGATCTCGACTACCTGAAACACGCTCTCGAGCTCGGCTTCACGTCAGTGATGTACGACGGAAGCGACCTCGGTTATGAAACGAACGTCGCCAATACGCAGGCCTGTGTGGAAATGGCCCGCTGTTACGGCGCAGATGTCGAAGCGGAACTGGGCAGAGTGCTGCGTCCGGATGCCGGTTCAGATTCAGAAAACGACGAGAAAAGCTTTTATACCCGGCCGGACGAAGCGCGTGATTTTGTACAGCGTACCGGCATCGATGCACTGGCAGCGGCTTTCGGGACCGCTCACGGCATCTATAAAACACAGCCGCATCTCGATTTCGAACGGATCACTCAGATCTGCGAAGCGACGGGAGTGCCGCTGGTGATGCACGGCGGTTCCGGCGTATCCGATGACGGATTCAGGGCGGCGATTGCTGCGGGGGTTCGCAAGATCAACTACTTTACGTACATGTCCCTGGCTGGAACCGACGCGGCCAGAGAATATCTCGACGCGAATCCCGGTCAGATCGGATACGAGAATGTCAGCGCAGCCGTGCGCGACGGGATGTTCAGACACGTTCTCCATGCGCTGGACGTGTTTTCAGGGAAAACGGTGTGAAGGATCAGCCCGCCGCGTCAAACGTATAATGACCGGGATTCAGTCCGGGATCGGCTGAAAAACCGTCGAAGATAAACTGGAGAGCTGCAGACGAATTGAGTTCAGAGGTAGCAAAGATGGCTTCAGCACTGCTGCCAGATTGAATCGGGTCCGGGAAATGCGGATAATCTGCTTCAAAATTCTCTCTGTACGGGTAGTTGTTTCCGTTTTGAACAGCTTTTGAACCGAATTCGAACGCGGTGTAATCTGCGCCCGACTGATTATCAATTTTGATATAGAAACGGGTTTCTTCGGCAGCAAATTCAATTTTTTCGAGGGTTACGGTTACGCCGCTGTGATCCTGTGACTGATTCACTTCGAGTGTTTTCAGAGCAGGAGAAACAATTGTCTGATAATCGGAAATCGTTACGCTTTCAGCTGTAATGGCCGCCGCTTCGGTTGCTGTTCCGTCGAAACTGGTACCTGTAACCGTGCCGTCAACAGTACCGCTTACAATGACGTAATCGCCTCTGTTTAATGTAAGATTGTCAATACCGGAAATATATACGACCGTGGTATCCGGATAATCTACATTATGACGGTAAAGCTGAAACAAGGAGCCGTCTACATACAAAACTTCGCCGGACAGTTCGACGTACCGACCTTTGTAGCTGTCAGGATCCTGATACATTTTAACAATCTCGCTGCTGCTGAGCGGGGAAGAATCGTCGGTATCTGACCCGCATCCGGTCAGGAAAGACACAATGAAAAGGCAGATGCAGAGAGGGAGAACGATAGATTTTTTCATGATAGCTCCGATATATAATCTTTAAGTACGATTATATAATACTGACAGTCTGCTGATAGAGTAAAAAAACGGCAGTCCTCCATATTCTGATGGAAGACTGCCGTTTCGATTTACCGGAACATGCACAATGCAGTTATACTCAGCCAGCCGCCACGTCAAAGGTAAACGCGTCGATATTCAGCGAATAGTCGCTTGAATAACCGTCAAGACTGAACTGAAGTCCCGCGGACGAATCCATTGCGGGGAACGGAATGACAGCTTCCGCGCTGACGCCCGACTGCATCGAATCAGGGAAGGTCGGATAGGAGGCTTCATAATTATACGCGTATTCGTACTGAGTGCCGTTCTGAACGACGCTTGCGCTGTATTCAAACGCGGTGTACTGTGCTCCGGACTGATTGTCGATCTTCACATAAATCCGTGTTTCACTGGCAGCAAATTCGATCTTTTCCAGAGTAACCGTCACGCCGCTCTGTTCCTGGGACTGATTGACGTCGACTGTTTTCAAAGTCGGGGAGACGACCGTCTGGTAATCGGAAACTGTGACACTTTCCGCTTTGATCTCAGGCGCGTCAATCGCAGCGCCGAAGGCGTTGGTTCCTGACGTCTTTCCTTCGATTGTCCCTTTGACGATCACATAGTCGCCGCTCTTTACGGACAGATCAGATACATCCGCAGCGTCGACGACGGTATTTTCACTGTTGTCAGACGGATTGTGCCACATCTGGAAGCTCGAACCGTCTACGTTGAATACCTTGCCTGTCAGCTCGACGGTACGTCCCTTATAGCTGTCGGGATCCGAATACATTTTCGTGATCTCCTCATCTATAAGCGGAGTCGTGTCGACAGAACTCGACCCGCAGCCTGAGAGAAAGGTCATCAGAAGCAGACAGATACATAAAACTGCAGTAACGGACTTTTTCATTTTAATCTCCATTGATTTTCCTGTTATCGAACATATCACGTCAGAACATCCTGCGATCATCTGAAAGGCTGTCCGGAACAGCCTTTCGATTAAGATCATTATACGCAGCCGGGAGTACCGCTTTCGGAACATCATGGACGTTAGTTATGAAAAGACGTAATTATAGTGTGCGGAGAAATAAAAAAGAATCTGCCTTCTCATGATCATGAGGAAAAGCAGATTCTCTGATTAGCGTCTATTCGACGATGATTTTCGTGCCGGCTTCAATGTTGTCGTAAATTGCTTCCGCCTGGGCGTACGGCGTGTTGATGCAGCCGTGACTACCGCTGTATTCGTAGATATCCCCGCCGTAGCTTGAACGCCAGCTCGCATCGTGAATCCCGATGTCGCCGTTGAAGGGCATCCAGAAATTGACGTGGGATTCGTAGTTGGCTCCCTTAAGCGTCACGTTCGTCGATTTGTAGTAAAGCTCGTACTCGCCTCTAGGCGTATCGTACGCGTACTCCGTACCGGTGACGACCGGGGTGGCTGCGATCTGCTGTCCGTTCTTGTAAAACCACATAAACTGCTTGTCGATGCTGATGTAGACAAATGTGTCTCCGGCTCTCGCCTTGACACTCTCGATCAGCGCCTGGTTTTCATCGGTAACGACGGTGGCTACGTCCTGAGAAGTGATCGTGAACGACTCGAGCGTCCTGTCCTCGCTGCGTCCCGCTGCAATGGCTTCAGCACAGGCTTCCGTTTCCTGACCGTAGTCGATCAGATATCCGGTCAGCGTCGTCTTCAGGGCTATCGCTTCCTGTTTGTTTTCAAATACGTTGTACCAGTCCGAAAACTTTCTCAGATACGTTTCGAGCTCTGTCCGGTCGACGACAACATTTCCTTCGCTGTCCGTACTGAGCCAGTCCCCGAATTCGTAAACCGTAAGTGTCTCAGGCCAGTCGCCGAATTCATAGGTGATCACAGCTTCCGAGGCATTTTCAAGATTAGTCACGCCACGCTCGATCACCGGGCTGTCTTCCGTGACCGCCGGTTTTTTATATAGGTCGTCTGAAGTCAGGCTGATGGTTCCGCCGTTTCCGGCAGCCGTCAGTTCACGGATTTTATCTTCGAGCTTTTCCGTATCTGGCGCGTTCCCGACGACCTCAGGAATTATTTCGGCTTCCCAGCCGTCCCAGATCACCGCGGCATCCTTCGGCTGGACCACCTCGGAACCTGAAACACAGCTGAGCTCCGATACGGCCGCATTAAGCTTCTCCTCATCAAAGCGCAGGGGAACCTGTGATGCGAGAGATGTCTGCAGATCACGGTAATAGCCTTCCATGCCGCCGAGTATTTTATGTCTGACGATCGTGCTGAGAAGATCTTCCGAATCGGAATTAAGCAGAACATCCTTCGTCTGGATCGTATCGACGGTGTCCGTTCCCTTAATGACGATCTCTCTGCCGGTCAGATCTTTTTTATACAGGTCTCCCGCTTCCAGCGGACTTACCGAATTAATGCTGATTCCGCCGATAACAGGGTCTCCGGCGAGAATGCTGTCCGGATTTACCGTACTTCCGGCATATGCGCCCGCGCACAGACCGCCGGCGAGCAGCAGTCCGAACAGAAGACGCTTTATAAACAATGACATACAGTCAGATTCCTTCCAGTCTGTAAGTTACAGAGTAATTTGTAAGTAATGTAATAATTGCATATTATATCAGAATCTGAGGTTATCGTCGAATTCTTAACGAAAACTGACGTTCGTTTTAATCACGGTTTAACTGTATCTGTATCGAATAATATCAGCCCAGATCGTCCTTGACCGGGACACTGACCTTCCGGTCGTATGCGGCGAAGGCTTTGTCGACACTCTCTGTATCAGGCGCCTTCGTAAACAGGCTGATAATCGGGACGATAATGAGTCCGATGCACATACAGAACGCGCCTGCAGTGATCGGGTTCTGCAGAAATACAGGATACATGCCCGGGAAGAACGTCGCTCCGCACATGAACACAACGGCGAAAGCGAAACAGCACCAGACCGATACAGCGCTCGTCTTCTTCGAATACAGGCTCCAGACCAGAGGTCCGAGGAAGGCCCCGGCCAGCGTCCCCCAGGAGATTCCCATGAGCTGGGCGATAAACGTGACCTTGCTCTTGAATTGTACGATCGCGATTGCGGCTGAAATCGCGACGAAGAGCACGATAAGCCAGCGAATCCAGGTGATCTGGGATCTGTCGTCCATTTCGCGGTCGAAGCGCGGCTTGATCAGGTCCAGCGTCAGCGTGGAGCTTGAGGTCAGGACCAGCGCCGACAGTGTGGACATCGAAGCCGACAGAACGAGAATGACGATAAATCCGATCAGCAGGTCCGGAAGCTTCGAGACCATTGCGGGAATAATCGCGTCGTAGCCCTGGGTCGCAACATCGACCTCGCCGCCGTAAAGACGGGCGAAGCCGCCGAGAAAATAGCTCCCGCCGGCGACGACCAGCGCGAAGATTGTCGAGATGACCATACCTTTGTTGATCGCGGCCTCATCTCGGATCGCGTAGAACTTTCCTACCATCTGGGGAAGACCCCAGGTGCCGAGAGAGGTCAGAATGACGACGCTGAGCAGACCGAGAGGATCGGGACCGAAAAAGGATGTGAACGCCCCCGAAAGCTCAGGTGTCTGGGTATTCTGGACCTGAGACAATGAAGCGATCGCATTGGTGAAGCCGCCGTTTGTCGCCAGGACGCCGCCGACGACGGCGATGATGCCGAACAGCATGATAATCCCCTGGATAAAGTCGTTGACCGCGGTGGCCATATAGCCTCCCGCGATGACGTAAATCCCAGTCAGGACGGCCATCAGCAGGATACACCACGTATAATCGATATTGAACGCGAGTCCGAACAGGCGGGAAAGTCCGTTGTACAGGGAAGCTGTGTACGGAATCAGGAAAACGAATGTGATCAGCGAGGCCGCGGTGCGCAGTCCCGGACTCGAGAATCGTCGCCCGAAGAAGTCGGGCATCGTCGCCGAATCGTAATGCTGCGTCATGATCCGCGTGCGCCGTCCCAGAACGACCCAGGCCAGCAGGGAGCCGATCAGCGCATTTCCGATACCTGTCCATGTCGATGCAAGTCCGTATTTCCAGCCGAACTGCCCGGCGTAGCCGACGAAGATAACTGCCGAGAAATACGAGGTTCCGTAAGAAAACGCGGTAAGCCAGGGGCCTACCTCACGGCCTCCGATAACAAAATCAGAAACTCTCTGAGCCGTCTTCCGGTAGTACCAGCCGATACCGAGCATGACGGCAAAGAAACAGACAAGCATCGCAATTTTTGCGCCCATAATAAGTCCTTTCGCGGTTTAAAGTGATACAGTAAGTCTACCAGATAGCGCGTAATGTTTCAAACCGGGTATAATGAAACGTGTATGCGGATATCCGGTCCGCGGAAAAATGAAATAAAACAGCCTGAACGGCGGAGGAAAATATGACTAAACTGTATAATCCCGACAACATCAGACTTATTGTCACAGATATGGACGGTACGCTGCTCAATACCGCTAAGCAGCTGCCGGCGGAAACCTTCAGCATCGTTTCGCAGCTGACCGAAGGCGGCGTGCGTTTTGTCGTCGCTTCAGGCAGACAGTACTGGAACATCCGCCATCTGTTCGAACCGATTATCGAAAAAGTGAGCTTTATCGCTGAAAACGGCGGCGTCACCTTTGAAAACGACGAGCTTATCAGCACGATCCCCCTCGATCCCGTCCGATGGCACGAGTATCTGCAGACGGCGGAAACGATCCCGATGGCCTATCCGGTCCTGTCCGGCGTCAAAAAAGCCTATATCCAGGATACGAACATGGAGTTCCTCAAAAATATCGTCAATTACTACCGTCGTTTCGAAGTAATTCCCGATCTTGATGCGGTCGGCGACGATGAGATCATCAAGCTGTCCGTATGCGACATGCAGAATGCGGAACGAAACGCCTACTCTTATCTTGAAAAATTCGATAAGGAAGTCATGGTCAAGGTTTCCGGCGACGAATGGGTCGATATCAATGCTCTGCACTGCAATAAGGGCGTCGCGATCGAAGTCGTGCAGGAGAAAATGGGAATCGGTCCCGATCAGACCATGGTTTTCGGCGATTTCCTTAACGATACGGAAATGATGGGGAAAGCCAAATTCAGCTACGCGATGAAAAACGCCCACCCGAAGCTTAAAACGCTGGCAAATTTTCAGGCGCCGAGCAACAATGAGGAAGGCGTAATCAAGGTACTTAAAGAAAGATTTAATCTTAGCTGATAAATTAATAATTTATCTGCTCTGGCAGAGACAGAGTGAAAGGAAACTGTTTTGGAAATCAAGGTAAAAATCGACGGGCTGGACTGCCCGACGTGTGCGTATAAAATGGAAAAGGCGATCAGGAAGCTGAAGGGCGTAAAGGACGTGAGCATCTCTTTCGTGACCCAGAATCTGTTTCTCCAGACCGTCGAATTGAACGAGGATGAGCTCGACGAGCTCATTCGTGAAACGGGAGATGCGTGCAGACGTATCGAAGGCAGCTGCGAATTGTGCGGACACAAGAAGATTCAGGAGATCGACGCGGAAAATGACTGAAGAACGATTTACACAGATCCTCGACGCCTTTCTCGGAGATGCAGACCTGATGGTGCGTGTCAATGAAGCGCCGAGCTGGGAAGTCGGATACCGGGCTGCTGCAGAGAAAATCGACGGGCTTACCCTGGACGAATGGAACACGGCCATGAATATGATCCGGCAGGCTGCCATAGCCAATGCGAAAAAACGTTAGAAAATTTGCGCCGGTTCTGATCCTGATTCCCCTTCTCTTTATACTGACAGGCTGCGGGCAGGATCCTGTGACGAAATCCGGCATGCTGCTGGATACCGTCGTGACCGTCACTCTGTATGACGGTACACAGGAGGATCTTGACGCGGCGTTCACCGCGATCTCCGGCTGGGACGACAGGCTCGACGCGTTTTCGGATACCAGCGAGATCGGGCAGATCAACTCGGAGACTCCGACGGTGCTGTCCGACGAGATATACGGACTGCTGAAGGATTCCGTCACATTTTCCGGGACGAGTTCCGATGCCTTCGATCCGGTTCTCGGGTCTCTGATCGATCTGTGGCATATACAGGATCCCGAAGAGCGGGAGGCGCCGACACAGGAACAGATCGACGAGGCCCGATCTCATTCCGGGACGAATCTGCTTATCCTCGACGACAGCGCGAAAACGGCGGTTCTGACCGATTCGGAAGCTTCCGTCAATCTCGGAGCAGATGCCAAGGGCTTCGTCGGAGATCAGATCAAAACGCTTCTTGAGGAACGGGGCGTTAAACACGGTCTGATTAATCTCGGCGGCAATATCGTGCTCATCGGCGGAAAGAGTGACAGGGAAGATTTTACAATCGGCATCGACAATCCCTTCGATACGTCGAAGGATCCGATCGCAACGCTTACGCTCAGCGATGTGAGCATCGTCACCTCCGGCGATTACCAGCGCTGGTTCACGGATTCCTCCGGAAAGAAGTATCACCACATTCTCGACCCGTCTACGGGATATCCGGCGGAGTCGGGACTCACCCAGGTGGTGGTGGTCGCGGAATCCTCGGAGACGGCGGACATGCTTTCGACGACACTGTTCGTCATGGGAAAAGAGAAGGGACTCGAGTTTCTGAAGGAGATCGATCCTGACGGAAAGATCGGAGCGGTCTTTACCGAAAAAGACGGTACGGTGACAGTGACTGAAAATCTGAAGGGGAAATTTGAGCTCAACACGGAATATCAGGACGAGCTTGCCGTAAGCTGGAGCTGAACCGCACGATTTCGGGCTGTCAGCTCACTCCGTTTCTGTTATGATGTTAGAAAAGGGGGAGCGTGATGGAATACGAACCGATTTTAAAATTCGAGATCCTGACGGGCCCGGAGACCGGAAAATTTATCGAAATGCATCTGACGAAATTTTCATGGCCTGAAGGCGGCGAAGGCACCTGCCCGAAGTGCGGAAGCCTCGTAGCCGGCACCGGCAAGGACTGGAAATGTACGAATCCGGAATGCGGCCTGGAATTGAACGGACCGATATTCTGAAACGAAAAGACTCCGGCAGGATTCTGCCGGAGTCTTTTCGCTGTCCGAAGCAGGCCGCAGGACTGCGGCGAAAACGGCGTAAGGGTGTTATAATAAACTGATTAGACCTGATGTCCGCTGCAGTGCTGCGTAAACAGGCATATTGAAAAAACGATCAGAGGAAACTATGGATAACGAACGAAAAGTCCCCGAGCATATCGCGATCATTATGGACGGAAACGGAAGATGGGCGAAGAAGCGGATGCAGCCGCGGATGTTCGGCCACAAGGCCGGCATGAAAGCCCTGCACGAAACGGTACAGGCAGCTTCGGATATGGGGATAGGCTATATGAGCGTATACGCCTTCTCAACCGAGAACTGGAAGCGGTCCGCCGACGAAGTGGGCGGTCTGATGAATATCGCGGTCGAATACTTCTTCAAGGAAATCGAAGAGCTCAATCAGAAAAATGTCAGGATGCTCGTTCTCGGCGACAGGTCGGGTCTTCCTGAAAAGGTTCAGGAAGCTGCCGACAACGCGGAGAAGAGTACTGCCGCCAACACGGGGCTTACGCTCAATATTATGCTCAACTACGGCGGGCGCGACGAGATAATCCGCGCGTTCCGTGAAATGGCGGAGGAAGAAATCCCCGCGGATCAGATTGACGAGGCTGCCGTCTCGGCTCATCTGTATACGGCGGGACAGCCGGATCCGGACATTATCGTCCGTACGAGCGGCGAGGAACGGATCAGCAATTTCATGCTGTGGCAGAACTCGTATTCCGAATTCTTTTTCGTCGATACGCTCTGGCCGGATTTCGGAGAAAAGGATCTGCGCCGCATCGTCGAAGAATACTGGAAACGCGACAGACGCTACGGTAACGCGAAATGAAGACTCGAGTGATCACCGCAGTCGTCGGACTGCCGCTGCTGATTCTTCTGATCTGGCTTGGCGGCTGGTGGCTTACCGCCTGCGTTCTGTTTCTGTCGGTCGTCGGCATCTATGAATATGCGAAAGCAGTCGGCACCGGACTCGAACGGCCGGTGAGTCTGCCTCTGATCATCACGCTTACAGTGGTTCTCCTGCTGGTCATGAATTTCGACTACTACGCGATGGTTCCGTACCTTGTCGCGTCGGTCATGATCTGCCTGTGCTGGGAGGTCTTCACGGCCCGAGAATTCGAACGGGCGGCGTATACGATTTTCGGACTTATGTACGTTCCGATGATGTTCGGCTACCTGATGCTGTTCCAGAATCTCAGGAACGGAGAGTACTTTATCTGGATGGTCTTCGTCGCGGCTTTTTCGACGGATACCTTCGCGTATCTTGTCGGACGCATGCTCAAGGGAAAGAAGCTCGCGCCCGATATCAGTCCGAACAAGACGATCTCAGGTTCTGTCGGGGGCCTTGTCGCTTCAGTCGTTCTGATGACCGTATATGGTCTCGTGATGACGAAGGCCTTCGGAATCTCAATTCCGCTGTGGGCCTACGCGGCCCTCGGCGGCGCGGCGTCCGTCGCAGGACAGCTCGGCGATTTATCCGCTTCGCTGATCAAACGACGCTTTAACGTTAAGGATTTCGGGAAAATACTGCCCGGACACGGCGGGATACTGGACCGTTTCGATTCGGTCCTGTTTATTATCCCGATCGTTTATCTCTTTGCCGTTCTGATGAACGGCTGAGCTGGAAAGACTGTTTATGACAGTAATATATATCATACTCACACTGCTTATCCTGACGGTGCTCGTCGTATCTCATGAGTTCGGCCATTTTATCATGGCGAAGAAGCACGGCGTGACCGTGCTTGAATTCGCTATCGGAATGGGGCCCGCTCTGTACAGACGTCAGGGAAAGGAAACCCTGTTTACAATCCGGGCGCTTCCGATCGGCGGCTTCTGCCGCATGCTCGGTGAAGAAGAGGAGGATGAAGACGCGGAGGACGGGCAGAGCCTCCGGGATACCGGAAATGAAAATTCGGCTTCTGATGCCGTTATTACGGAAAAGGTCCCGGCTCAGGGCGAAGAGCTCGATCCCGGCGACTTCCGCGCAAAAAGCAAGGCCCAGCGGTTTTCGATTCTCGCGGCCGGTCCGGTGATGAACTTTATCCTCGGATTCGTGATCCTGCTGATCTGCTACTTTTTACTCGGAGCGAATCCGATCCAGGCTGTTACGGCTGCTTTCAGGGCCTTCGGGACGTTCGCGTCGGCTGTGTTCGAATCGCTGAAAATGCTGTTTACGGGAGAAGTCGGAGTCAACGACCTGGCGGGTCCCATCGGCATGGTATCGATGGTCGGCGAAGTGTATGCATACGGTTTTGTC
>CALMRA010000049.1 GCA_937872065.1 uncultured Eubacteriaceae bacterium
GTACCTGAGCTACTCTCATTTTAGGTCCGGTGGTCGGTACGACAAGCTGTTCGACCTTCGCAGGATCCATATTGAACGAATGATAGATGCCGGGATGACGTTCGGGAACGGCGGGCGGAACTTCCGTTCCTATCCTCGCTTCCCCGTTAAGAGCGCATAGCTTTCCGTCTTTATAGACTTCTCTGACCTCAAAATCTCGAAGATCATCGACGACAACGAGATCCGCCTTATAACCGGGTGCGACGGCTCCTCTGTCGTAGAGTCGGAAGCAGCGTGATGCGTTCCACGAGGCAGCTTTGACCGCGTTGACCGGATCTGCGCCTAAAGAGACCGCCTTGCGGATAATAAAATCGATATGACCGTTTCTGAGAAGATCGCCCGGATGCTTATCGTCCGTCACAAACAGGATCCTGTCCTCATTTTCGTCTGTAAACAGCGGCATCAGCGCTTCCAGATTCTGGGCTGCAGTACCTTCACGAATCATCAGCCATTGGCCGCGGCGCAGTTTTTCTCTGGCTTCTTCCGGAGTCGAGCATTCGTGATCCGAACCGACGCCTGCGGCAGCGTAAGCATTGAGCGCTTTTCCTGACAGGAACGGCGCATGCCCGTCGATAAGCTTTCCGTGTTTGACAGCACCTTCGATTTTATCAAGAATTCGATTGTCTCCACGAAAGGTATCGTAGAAATCAATCAGTTCAGCAAGTCAGAGGACACGGTCGTTCTGATACAGAAAATCGAGATCTGAAGCTTCGAGTACGGCCCCTGATTCGTCCAGCGGCGTTGACGGCACGCAGGACGGCAGCATTATAAAGACATCGAGATCCAGATTTTTCGAGCGGTCGAGCATGTAGCGGATTCCTTCGGTTCCCGCTACGTTCGCAATTTCATGCGGATCTGTAATTACGGCTGTCGTACCGTGAGGAAGCACTGCGCGTTCGAATTCGTCAGGCGTAAGCATTGAGCTTTCGATATGGATGTGCCCGTCGATAAAGCCGGGACAGACGAACGCGCCCTGAAGATCTTTTTTTTCCGTACCTTCATAATCGCCGATTCCTGCGATCATTCCGTTTTCGATTGCAATATTTCCTTCTTCAATCTCATGCGTAAAGACGTTGACGATCTTCGCGTTCTTCAGAACCAGCTCAGCCTTTTTCTGCCCCATGGAAGTTTTAAGCTGATCTGCAAGCTGCTGTTTATTCATAATTTCCCCCTGTTACTCTTCCGTTATCTGTCTGAGTGCGCCGATAAGCCTGTCGTTGTCTTCCGGCAGCTTAACGGCGGTTCGTATAAATTTTTCTCCGAGACCCGGGAAATCCTCACAGGTCCGCACACATATCCCGTAGTCAAGGAGCCTGTCTGCAAGTTCCTGTGCCGGGATTCTGTCTGAACGGATCAGATGAAAGTCTGTCCGGCTCGGATACGCTTTAATACAGTGTATATCCTCGAGCGCTTTTTCGACGCGCAGCCGCTCGCTTTTCATAAATTTTCTGCTCTGACTCGCGAAGTTTTCAGTCTCCGGCAGATATTCGGCAGCCTTCAGCGCAAGCGCGTTGATTGTCCAGGGCTCCTTAAGATCTTTCATTTTTCTGATAATTTCCGGAGAACCGGCCGCATAACCGATTCTGAGTCCGGGCAGGGCGTAAAATTTCGTCAGGGATCTGAGCAGAACGATCTGACGATCTGTCAGAATTTCAGAGCCGATGCCGCCGCTGTCTGAGAAATCTATGAAAGATTCGTCGATGAACCAGATCGTATCCGCAGGCGCTTTGAAGATCCATTCGCGAAGGATATCCGGCTCAATGAAAACGCCGGTCGGATTGCACGGATTGCAGATAAAGACTGCCTGCGGCGCTGTTTCCTGAATTTTATCCAGGAAAGCTTCAGAGTCTGCAATAAAATCCTCCTGTTCGCTGACGACGAACTCTGTGATATTAGCACAGCCGTTCATTTCCAGCGCTCTTCGATACTCGTTAAAGGCCGGTGTGAGCAGCACCGCCGAGTCGGGTCTGACAGCCCGGGCGAACAGATAGATGAGCTCGATTGCGCCGTTTCCGAGAATCAGCTCATTTACAGGGATCTTTGTAAAAGACGACAGCACGTTCAGCGCCGTCCGTCCGTCTATCTCGGGATATCGGTTAAGCTCGCCGATTGTCTCCGTCAATATCTGTTTTAATCCTTCCGGCATGCCGAGAGGATTGATGTTGACTGAAAAATCGAGCACATTGTCCTTTTCACCGGTATAGCCTCCGTGTCGGTTCATTTTTACTCCGTCTCTACATAAAAAAGACGGCATAAGCCGTCTTTAATTCCGTTCACTGTTTAATTCAGACAGGATTTCAAATATGCGGTCGTAACATTCATTCTGCCCGCTATATCGGAAAGACTCAGACCCTTATCGAGTAATTCCTGAATTAATGGGATTATATTCCGTCCGTCTCCTGTTGATATATCGATACGGGAAAGTCCGTTTCTGATCTGATTATCGATTTCTGTACTCAATTCGTCGTAATCGTCAAAATAAGCTTCCGGATCCTCCGCTTCTTCATCAAAAATAGCAGGCATTTCTGTTCCGCAGACGATATCGTCGTCCAGTCTCTGAACGTACGTTTTCCACGTATCAGTTTTTGTCAGTGAGATCCCGCCTTCCTTCGTTACAGTGGCGCCGATGTCGGCTAATGCTTCAAGCCCGAGCACATCTGTGCTGTAGCTGCCTGACACATCCTGTTCCGGTACTGCGTTGGGTGCTGTTTGATATTTCATAGCGATCTCCTTTACAAGAAGAAGTGCACCTGTATGGCTTACAGGGTTCCTGCCTATATTAAAACATACCCATTATAAAAAGTGGAATCTTTCCGGACTATTTTTCTATAAAGTTGATCATCGCGGTTAGACTGCCCTGACAGCTTCAATAAGCGGGTATATATCCGCCCTGTTTGTCAGATCGAGACTCTTTCCATAGGCTTCGATGATACTGTTATCTTCAGGCGTTCTGTCGTTCACATCCTTGCGTTTAAGCGTCCCGACAATCATTTTCATGATTGTACGATGTGCGAAGGTCATGGTTTCGAAATCAAGTGCTCCGGAAAAATGATAGATGTGAAGCCGATCATAAATATCAGAAGGAATCTGTTTTTTCAGACTTTGACGAATCACCGCCTGATTGCCTGTTTCTGCGGGATCAGAAATGCCGACGGTAAACAAGAACAGGCGTTTTGTTTTCAGGATCGGCGCATACTTCTTGAAAAAATCTGTTCCGGAAGTTTCGCCGATATAAACTGCTCCACCGAAAACAATATTCTGATAGTTTTCCAGCTGCGCAAGTGTTACTCTGCTGTATGGAACGATCGCACCGTTGAGTTCTTCAGCAATCCAGCGGGCGTAACGTTCGGTCGTACCGTATTTAGACTGATAGATTACGATCGATTTATTCATCGAGGTCAGAGCATCGTAACGACTGCAAGAAACTCCAGGTCTTTATTCGAATCGTTAATCAAACTATGACTGTGACCTTTCGGACAGTAATGAACATCTCCGGCCTTCAGAGGTTCTTCGCCGTCATCGTACAGTACTTTTCCTTCACCTGAGAGAATTTCGATGATCTCACTGCCGTTATCGTGACAGTGATAACCGATTGATGCGCCCGGTTTGAGTGCTGCTTTCATAATACGGTGCATATCATCTAAATAATAGCTGGCGCAGAGTTCCCCTTCGCCGCCCTTAAAATTTTCTTCTTTCATTTCAGGTAAACTGCTGAAATCAAGGATCATATCCGCCTCCGGGATGCTTTATTTTCAATCAATATTTTAACATGCGGGGTTTAAGACTTACTACGGTTCTTTTTAGACATTGCAGCAGGAAGATCCCGCGCGGCTGCTTCAAAAAGTTTCGTCATCCGGGACGCATCGTCCATCTCAGTTACAAGGATCATATCCTTCGCTCCTTCATAGGGTGATTCATATTCGGGTTCAGAAATCAGCGCCAGGACTGATTTCGTCGGCTTGATCAGCAGGCGGTCATCATAAATCCCGCCGATCACTTTATCATGATAATAAAGGATATATTCGCCCATCATCGCACGGGAGCGAATCGGAACAGAATTATCAAACTGGTCCATTATATAATGAAGATATTCTTTTGAAGATGCCATGATTTCCTCCGTGAATTCCTGGATTTAGTATATCATCCGGTTGACCGGCTTTTTTAAACTACTTGCACCTTCCGGTATAACAGGTATAAGGTGCTGGCGAAGAATATAACATGAAATAAAAAAAGAAGAGACGTACTGACTTCTTATCGTCTCTCCGTTTTAATTAGTTTCTCTGATATATGTAATCCTGTTCCTTCCCTATTAAGATAATTCTTTATGGGCTTTATTCAGAGCATCCGTCAAATATTCGAACGACGCATCTGCAAGAATAGGATCCTTTAAATTCTGGTAATGGCCGTTAATAAAATATGTTCCCTTGTTATAATTGATGATACGGCTGTCGTCCAGTGCCAGATCCAGAACATTGTCCCTTACCTTCATCAGCTGGTCCCGGATCTCATTTTCATTTCTTTCTTTTGTCTCGTCGTCTATATTGTCGAGATATTTTTCAAAGGCTTCGGTGACCTCTGAAAGTTTGATCACGCTGGCATCAAGAATCAGACCGACCCATTCTTCTGCGAGCTGTTCGTCTGTTTTACCGATCGCTTCTCGCACAGTTTTTTTAATATCCATTTCGTCCCCTTACTCCAGTTACTTCAAGGATATAATATTACAATTCTTCCATAAAGCTCAACTGAAAATTGCATAAAAAGAAGACCCGGTTTCAAAAATAAAATTTAAAGACGCTAAAATGTTGCCCAGGCATCACGGAAATCTATATAACATTATGCAGTTCATTTTTCGGATCAATTTCAGAAAGCCTGTTATTTAATTCGGAAATTTTCTCTGCAGGTACTGACAGCATATTCAGGACCGTTCTGAACGAATAAATATGTTTTATGAACTGCGCAGGAGCTCCGTCAAAGCCCTTTTCTTCAATCAGCTGATCGGTTTCTGCCAGATAATTTTTCAAAAGACCGGTAATCGCCGGTCCCTGATTTTCCAGATTGGCAATCGTACAGTCAACTGAAAAATGATTTTCATAATCACCGTTTATTGTGCGATTAATTGCAGGCTTCGTAAAACCATTTACATTGAAATGCCCCCAGACTTCCTCCAGAAATTCTCCTGCATCTTCAATCCAGTTTCTTGCGCGACTGGAAATCTTATTGCCGTTCAGGTAGTCTAAAGCTGTCGTAAAGCCGTGACCAC
>CALMRA010000050.1 GCA_937872065.1 uncultured Eubacteriaceae bacterium
TTCCATTCGAAAATGATCCCGAGTATCGCATACAGCGTAACCCCGAACTGGTAGACGACATACTTCTGAGTGACCACAGCCGTCGCGTCTCCCATGCTCATGCCGCTGTGCATCATCTTCAGAATCATCAGCGGCTGACCCGCCGTTGAGGACGGAGAGAGCATATTGTAATAAGCGCCGGTGACCATGACGTTAAACGCGAAAGCGAACTTCTTGTGCGGCGACCGGATCCTGATTAGCTCGAGATCCATCCATGCTTCGTTTATCCAGTAGAGTGCGACGACCAGTACCGCCAGCGCAAGATACCACGGATTTGCCGAATAAACGGATTTCCAGAATTCCTCGATATCGACATTCTTCGCGATGACGATAATCGTCGCCGTGATGACAAATGCGAAAAGCAGCCAGCTTCCGTACTTTTTAAAAAAACGTTTTATACCGGCATGTCTGCTGTCCTGTTTTGTACCTTTCTGCTGCGGACTTTTAGTTGTCGTATCGGACATTGGGACCTCCTCTCCGCTGCTGACCGGGAGATAGCGTCAGCATAGAGGTTTTTATATCTTTCTATTATATCGTTAAATTCTCTAATGCTGATTATTTACCCGTAATCGATGTCAATGAATTATGGCATCAGCGGTTTGCTGAGATCTGCATGAATCAGCTTATCGGAATCCAGAGATCCACATAAATACTCAGACTTCCTCCCTGTCCGACCTCGACGAGCAGAATCCTGCCCCAGGCTTTACCGGCCGGACTGAAATGTCTCGCTTTGACATAATCGGCGGCATCTCGAAATACTGCTTCAGGCTCCGCAAGGTCCGGTTCGCCGATGCACCGGATCGTATGGACGCACAGCTGCGGCGGCCAGTATGTGACATTAAAACCGTCGGACAAAACCGCCGCCTTCGGACTGTCCGCCAGAAGGAGATAACCGAAGGGAGCTCTTCGCCCGAGCGAGATGCCCAGCTGCACCTCCGGCATATTTTCGATCCAGATCTGGGCTTTTCTCTGACGCTGTCTGTCTTCAGAAATCCATCCGTTTTCCCCGGTCTGCATAAACAGCATTGCGGGATTCTGCTCGAGGATGTAACGATTCTCAAGCGTTTCGATTCGCTCGATCTCCCGGATATGCATCTCGATATGTTCTGCGAGTTCCCGGTAATGCTCCGCCTGTTCCAGAGCTCTGTCTCTGGCCGTGCGTTCACGATCCAGGATCCTGCCGCGGTCGTCTTCCGTCCCGCCGAACTGTTCTGCGATCTCCCTGACCGGAATTTCCATCGAATGATATTTCATATACGACAGGAGGCGGAATACATCGCTTTCGTCATAGGCGCGCCGTCCTCCCGCATCCTTCCGCTGAGGTATAACGCCCTGTTTTTCATAAAATCGTATCGCGTTTGTGCTCACGCCGAGAAGCGCCGCCAGGTCGGTAATTCCGTAATTCATGGCCCCTCCGTTCTTCTATATCTCATATAACACAAGATTGATCTCTTCCATGATTAAAACTGATTCCCCGTTATTGTCATTATTTTATCATTGAAGGTGAAGCTGCTTGAGCTGATAATCTTAAATCAGAACATGAGTTCTGCTTTTCCTGATGAAAAATACAGAACTCACTGGAACCCAGGAGAAAGAGATGAAATACCAGAAACTTTTCGAGCCGGTCCGAATCGGATCACTCGAGCTTCCGAACCGCTACGCAATGGCGCCGATGGGCCCCCTCGGTCTCGGCGACAGCGAAGGCGGATGGAATCAGCGTGGGATCGACTATTATACCCGCCGCGCGCAGGGCGGCGTCGGGCTGATTATTACCGGCGTGACCTTCAGCGACTGCGAGGTCGAAAAGCAGTCGATGCCCAACTGTCCCAACAGCACCTATAACCCCGTCCAGTTTGTCCGGACGAGCCGCGAAATGACAGAACGCATTCATGCCTACGGCTCGAAGATATTCCTGATGATGAGCGGCGGCTTCGGCCGCGTGACGATTCCGACCAATCTGGGCGAATTTCCGCCGGTGGCTCCCTCCGCGATTCCCCACAGATGGCTCGACAAGACCTGTCGGCCGCTAACCGTCGATGAGATCCACAGCATCATCAAAAGCTTCGGAAAGGGCGCGTATAACGCGAAACGCGCAGGCTTCGACGGAATTGAGATCCATGCCGTTCATGAAGGCTACCTGATAGACCAGTTTGCGATTTCGTTTTTCAACCGGCGGACCGACGAATACGGCGGAAGCCTCGAAAACCGCCTGCGTTTCGCAAGAGAGGTCCGCGAAGAGATCGCGAAGACCTGCGGCCCCGACTTCCCCGTTTCCCTGCGTTACAGTCTGAAGAGCATGGTCAAGGACTGGCGGGAAGGGGCGCTTCCGGGTGAAGAATTTGAAGAAAAGGGACGCGATATCGAAGAAGGGATCCAGGCTGCGAAGCTTCTCGAGGAATACGGCTACGATGCCCTCGATGTCGATGCCGGAACCTACGACGCCTGGTGGTGGAATCATCCGCCGATGTACATGGAAAAGGCGCCGTACCGCAAATTCGCGAAGATCGTCAGAGACAACGTCAATATTCCTGTCCTGATGGCCGGACGTGTCGACAATCCGGACACCGCGCTGGAATGTGTCGAAGACGGGATCTGCGATATCGTCAGTCTCGGACGTCCGCTGCTGGCGGACCCGGACATCGTCACAAAGATCCGGACGGAAAAGCTCGACCGCGTCCGCCCCTGCATCAGCTGCCA
>CALMRA010000051.1 GCA_937872065.1 uncultured Eubacteriaceae bacterium
GAGTCTGGAAGAATTTAGTGCCTGCCTTGATCTTCTTTCTCATCCGGATGAGCTGGACTTCGACAGGATCGAAGACCGGCGTGACGGAAGCGCCGAGGAAGAATTCGGGAGCACCCTGGAGGTCGTTTCCGGCCAGATCGTGTCCGCCCATCAGGACTTCTGCGACCTGAAGGATTCCGACGGAATCAAGCTCGAATACCGGCTTTGCTTCCGGATTGTCGCCCACCGTCGTATGGTCGCCCGTCAGCGCGAGAAGGTTATGCACGCCGAAGTGTCCGGCTGAGAGCATTTCGCCCTGGATCGCGATACGGTTGCGGTCGCGTCCCGTCATCTGGAGAACCGGCTGGAGACCCAGCTTGAGGAGCTCGATGCACATGCCGAGGGAGGAAGCCTTGACGGCCGCCGACTGGAAGTCCGTGACGTTGACGGCGTCCACTCTGCCCTTGAGCATTTCGGCAACTTCGAGGATATGCGTCCAGTCAGTGCCCTTCGGCGGAGCCATTTCCGCTGTTACGGCAAATCCGCCGTTTTCCAGTGTCTGCTGAAGCTGTGAAACCGGTGCTGTCATTTTGCCGCCTCCTGCGCTTTTTCTGCTTTCGCTTTTTCCCGAAGATTCAGTGTGCGCGGATGCGCAGATGCCTTGTAGCCGCGGATCGGTTCGATTTCTTCGAGCAGATCTTCCTTGCCCTGATCCTTGAGCTTCTTGTAAATTTCGATCCAGGCACATTTGTTATCCGGGTTTACTTCACACATGCCGTTCTTGGATCCGCCGCAGGCGCCGTTCATCAGGCCCTTGCCGCACTGGGTGACTGGACAGATCGCCGCTGTACGTCCGAGGACGCAGTCGCCGCAGGTCTTGCACATTTCCTTGAAGATCCCGTTGCGGACCGTCTGGCCCACGTACATCGTGTCGTTGCCGGGGAACACGTCGAAGTCGACGAGCTCCGCGACCGTCTGAACGCCGTCGCCGCACGCCAGGGAAAGGACCGCGTCCGCGTCCGCGATTTCAGCCTTGAGTTCCTTGAGTTCCTTTTTGTCCAGCAGGTAGTTGCAGGAGGTTGTCAGGACCTTCGAGCCCAGAACTTCCTTGCCGTTTTCCTGAAGAACCTTGACCATGTCGGCGACTTCAGGTTCACCGCCGGTATTGCAGGCTGTCGCGCATTCGGAACAGCCCAGGACAACGACCTTCTTCGCATCCTTAAGAAAATCGAGGACGTTTTCGATCGGTTTCTTTTCTGTAATAATCATTATTTTCTCTCTTTATCAGATGATATGAATCAGATTATGCATTCTGCTGACGGCAGGCCTTGATGACGTGCTGTGCGAGGAGAGCCGTCGTGATGGGGCCGGTTCCGCCGCCGCATCCGGGAGTAGCGGACGTGATCGCCGCGACCTTATCCTTACAGTCTTCGTGAGCGTCGCCGGTGCGAATCTTCTTGCCTTCGTCGTTGAGTACGAAATTGCCGTCCGCGTCCTTCTTCTGCGCCATTGCGACGTCGATGAGGATGCAGTCTTCGTTGAGCATTTCAGGCTTGACGAGACCGTAGATGCCTGCCGCCGTAACGACGATATCCGCGTTCTTCGTATAGGCGGATGTATCCTTTGTGAACACGTGAGCAAGGGTAACCGTCGCGAATTCGTTGGTGAGCATGATCGCCAGCGGCTTTCCGAGAACGTTCGAGTTGTTGATAATCGTCACGTCCTTGCCCTTGACGTCGATGCCGTAGAACTTGAACAGTTCCATGACGCCTTCGGCTGTGCACGGGAAGAAGCCCGTTTCGTCCGCGATCATCAGCTTGCCCAGGTTTGTCGGGTTAAGCGCGTCGGGATCTTTTTCAGGACTCAGAGCGTATTTGATTTCTTCTTCGTCGAGCTGTTCCGGCAGCGGCTTGAAGATCAGGACCGCATGGATATCCTTGTCGCCGTTGAGCTCCCTGAGCTTGCCGACGAATTCTTCCTGGGTTACATCCACAGGGAATTCAACGGATTCGACTTCGATCTTCGAATTGCCCATTCTCTTGATGATGCTCTTTTCGTAGGAAATGGATCCCGGATCCGCTCCGACACGCATGATCGCAAGCTTCGGCTGTACGCCGTCCGCAATAAGCGCTTCCGCGTCTTCCAGGACCTTCGCGAGCATCGCTTCGCTGACTTCTTTACCGCTGAGTAATTTAGCTGACATATTTTCTCCTCTGATTTATATATCTTTGCCGAGTACCGGCGCTGATCAGTGCCGGTTCACCCTGTCTTTATTCTATTCGGACAGCTTCTGTTCTACCTGTGCATAGATCCGGTCCGCCAGGATCGAGCCTTCCTCGACCATCGGACGGATTCTCGAGTCGATTTCATCGGCCCAGCCGCTGCCTCTGTATCCGGAGATATTGATGACGATGTTGAGCCATCCGCCCTGTAGCGCTGCTTTAAGACATACGGCGCCTACTCCGACATCGGACAGCGCAAGGGCGCTTCCCTTGACGGAAAGCTCTTCCTGAAGCGCGATGCCCTTGAATGCGGCTTCGCAGATCTCGATCGGTACGAGCACGGCTTTACGGGTGCAGACTTCGAGAGCTTCGGCTTTTGCCGCGCGTTCCTGGTCAGTTCCTGTCGGCATGCTGTATGCTTTTGCGAGAGGCCGGAAATTTTCCGCGTCGCGGTCGATCATCCCGAGCAGACTGTCCTGCAGTGCTTTCGTTTCTTCAAGCAGTCTCTGGATGTCCGATTCGTACTGCGCGTATTTTTTCTTGCCTGCGGTCAGATTTCCCACCATTCCGCCAAGCGCGCAGCCCAGCGCGCCGACGAGCGCAGCCGCTCCGCCCCCGCCGGGCACTGCCGCTTTCGAGTACAGCTCGCCGGTGAAGTCCCGGACCTTGAGGTCCGCCATATTGCTCATGCTCTTTCCTTTCGATCGAAAAATCCGTATAGCTGTATATACAGGATTTAGAACGCCGTCAGCCGCGGTACAGAAAGGGACCCGGACGTTTCCGTCCGGTCCGTTCTTCTGTCTGCGGTCGCAGCTGTATATTTATTTTCTGGAAAACTTCTTTAAGTTTTAGAAATCTGCTTATTGAAAGCTTCTTAGAAAAGTCCGGAGATTACGCCGTTTTCATCGACGTCGATGCGTTCTGCCGCAGGACTCTTCGGAAGTCCAGGCATCTTCATGATTTCGCCTGTCAGACATACGATAAAGCCCGCGCCTGCGGAGATAACTGCGTTTCTGACTGTGATATTGAAATTCGTCGGGCGGCCCAGCTTCGTCGGGTCGTCTGTCAGCGAATACTGAGTCTTCGCCATACAGATCGGGATATTGTCGAAACCGAGTTCGGTCAGACGTTCGATCTGCTTTTCAGCTTCGTTCGTATAATCGACGCCGTCCGCACCGTAGATCTTCGTCGCGATCGCTTCGATCTTGTCCTTGATGGGCATATCCAGATCGTAGCTGAAGGTGAAATTGTTGGGTTCTTCGTCGCAGACACGCATGACTTCCTTCGCCAGCGCGATTCCGCCTTCGCCGCCCTTTTCCCAGACTTCCGACAGCGCGACGTTTACGCCCAGCTTCTTGCATTCGTCTTCGACGAGCTTGAGCTCCGCTTCGGTGTCAGTCGGGAACTTGTTGATCGCGACGACTGCAGGAAGCTTGTATACCTGCGTGATATTTTCGATATGCTTGAGAAGATTCGGAAGACCTTCCTTGAGCGCTTCAAGGTTTTCGTTGTTCAGGTCCGCCTTCGCGACGCCGCCGTTGTGCTTGAGCGCGCGAACAGTCGCTACGATAACTACCGCATCCGGCTGCAGGCCCGCCATACGGCATTTGATATCGAGGAATTTTTCAGCGCCGAGGTCGGCGCCGAATCCGGCTTCCGTGACGACATAGTCGTTGGCGAAATGCAGCGCCATCTTCGTCGCGATTACCGAGTTGCAGCCGTGGGCGATATTTGCGAAGGGGCCGCCGTGTACGAACGCCGGATTGCCTTCGAGCGTCTGTACGAGGTTAGGCTTGAGCGCATCCTTGAGCAGAGCGGCCATCGCGCCGTTCGCCTTGAGCTGAGCTGCCGTTACCGGTTCGTCGCTGTATGTGTAGCCGATGATGATCTTGCCGAGACGGTCTCTGAGGTCGCTGATGTCGTCCGCGAGACAGAAAGCAGCCATGATTTCGGAAGCGACCGTAATGTCAAATCCGTCCTGGCGCGTAACGCCGTCCGTCGGTTTTCCGAGGCCGTCGACGATATTTCTGAGCTGACGGTCGTTCATGTCGACGCAGCGTCTCCATGTGATCTTCTTCGGGTTGATTCCCAGTTCGTTGCCCTGCTGGATATGGTTGTCGATCATCGCGGCGAGCAGATTGTTTGCCGCGCCGATCGCATGGAAGTCGCCTGTGAAATGCAGGTTGATATCTTCCATCGGAAGAACCTGAGCATAACCGCCGCCGGCAGCTCCGCCCTTTACGCCGAAGACCGGTCCCAGCGAGGGTTCTCTGAGCGCGACGAGAACATTCTGTCCTTCAAGCGCCAGCGCATCCGCCAGGCCGATTGTCGTCGTCGTTTTGCCTTCTCCTGCCGGAGTCGGGTTGATCGCGGTAACGAGAATCAGTCTCGGATTCTTTCCGGTATCCGTTTTGAGCAGATTGTAATCGACCTTTGCCTTGTACTTGCCGTAAAGGTCAAGATCGTCTTCCTTAAGCCCGAGCTTAGCCGCGATATCGCGGATATCTTCAGGAACTGCCGCCTGTGCGATTTCAATGTCAGATTTGAATCCCATTCTTCTCTCCTCTAAATATCTGCCGTATTTGTTTGACAATAATTTAACAGCGTTCAGTACTTACTATTCTACAGACTTGCAATGAGTATTGCAAACTATTGCACGGATAAAATTTTATCTTTTTACCACCTCCTAAAACGCTACCTGTATAGTCAGGTATAGCTAAAAATATAGAATTCAAAGTATATAACTTTTGAATTCGTTTACCTCTGCTGTATACTATTCAGTTTCATATTATCTATAACCGGGCGGTGCGGATTCTCCCGCACCGTCGGAATATTTTATTTTTCTACTTCAAACTTTCCTGATAGCCCTTCAGTCCGTCTCCTTCGTCGAGCAGAGCCTGGGCGGCGAAGAACGCTTCCCGGATCTTCGGATCGAAAACGTCGGCCTTCATCATCGAGATTCCGATGGACAGCGCCATCGTAACGAACGCGGCCTTTAAAGGATCCGGATTGGCGAGGCCCGATGTGATCATGAAGGGTTCGCAGACGAAGCTGCTTTCCGGATAGACGTTGGTGAACGCGTCCATCGCGTCTTCCATATCGAGATACGCGTTCGGATTGGTCTTGAGCTCCCCGGCGCAGGGATCGATGATGATCCGTTCCGGCATCAGTCCGACTTCTTCCGCCTGACGCATCAGCGGGGCATACTCTTCGATCCGGCTGCCGGGATCCTCCTGACCCTTCTTCGCGCAGGCGTTCAGAACGAGACGCCAGCCCTCCGGCAGATCCTTGAACAGCGGCAGGATAATGTCCGCCGTTTCCTGGGTGCAGATCCCGTTGATGATGCCCGGCTTCTTTACCGTCTTCAGTACGTCGGCCAGATCCCTGCAGCCGTCCCAGCAGATGACGAGGGGCAGATCGCAGGCTTCCTGCGTGACTGAAACGAGCCATTTGAGTTCTTCGCTTTCGGACGGGCCGTTCGGCGCGCCGACTTCGATATAGTCCGCGCCGGCTTTTTCGGCCGCAGCCGCCGTCTTCCTGATAAATTCAGGATTGCGGTCCTTCAGCGCCTTGACGACTTCCGGATAATAGGTATTGAGATTTGTACTGATCAGTTCCATTTTTAGCCTCCGTAATTTCGCACCTGAAATTTATATACCCCTGCGGACACTTTATATCAAATGAATTCGGACTTAGAAACTGCTCAGCATTATGCTTAAAATTTGATGAGCGGACTTCAGTCCTGTCGGACCTTCAGACGCCCCTCCTGATCCTCGTATACGGCCTTTCCCTTCTCAAGCTTCATGAGTCTCTGGTATTCCTCAGAATTCTCACGAATGCTCTCGAGCTCCGCCGGTGTCAGATCGCGGACGACCTTCGCGGGACTCCCGAGAACGAGAGTTCCGTCCGGAAACGACTTGTTCTCCGTGACCAGACTTCCGGCCCCGACGATCGTATTCCTGCCGATCCTCGCGCCGTTCAGAATGATCGAACCCATGCCGATCAGCGAATGGTCTCCGACCGAACATCCGTGGATCGTACAGTTGTGTCCGACTGTGACGCCGTCGCCGATGATCGTCGGATGGTTCTCATCGACATGGACCACCGTCCCGTCCTGAATGTTGGTTCCGGAGCCGATACGGATCGGCGCCTGATCTCCTCGTACCACCGACTGATACCAGATGCTGCTCTTGTCTCCGACTGAGACATTGCCGACGATGTCGGCGCTTTTTGCTACGAATATATCTTTTGCCATGACCACTCCGTCTGATGTGAATAATGCTCTGTGATATCCCTATTCTAAACCCTGTTTTGCCCGATTGTCTCTATTAAATAAAAGAATAACAGGCTTTATTTCCAAGTGATGAATAAGCATCAAAAAAAGACAGGATTCCTGAGAATCCTGTCTGTACCGGCGCAGGTTCGCGCTCTGATTATGTGTGACATGTTCGAAAGACCGTTATTCGGCCTCTTCCACAGCAGCTTCCGCCTCTCTGTCGAGCCTGCGCATCGTCAGTCTGTGCATCGTAAACAATGTGACGCACAGCAGGATCATGCTCGTGCCCAGCGTGAGCCACAGATTCCCCATCGAAAAGCCCGCCGCCAGATAGCCGACGAAGCAGCACAGCGCGACGGTTACCGCGTAAGGGATCTGCGTCGAGACATGCTTGATATGGTCGCATCCGGCCGCTGTGCTTGACAGAATCGTCGTGTCGGAAATAGGCGAGCAGTGATCTCCGAAAACGGAGCCTGCCAGTGCCGCCGACAGCGTAACCGTGATCAGCTCCGGCGCAGCCGCCTGGCAGATGAACACGACGATCGGAATGAAGATTCCGAAGGTTCCCCACGCCGTACCGATCGAAAACGACAGCCCTGCGGCGATCAGGAATACCATCGCCGGGATCAGCCCCTGAGGCATATTGCTGGCCTGGACGAGATGGCCGACATACGCGCCGGTTCCGAGATAATCCTGGCACAGCGCGCCGATGGTCCATGCGAGGGTCAGGATGATATAGGCCGGAACCATGCTCTTGATGCCTTCTCCGATCCCTTCCATGAATCCGCGGAAAGAGATGAGCTTTCTCGGAACGAACAGAGCAAAGGTCACGATCAGCGCCCAGAAGCCGCCCAGAACCAGCGCGGCAGAGGCGTCGCAGTTTCCGAAGGCTTCGGCGACAGTCAGCCCTTCGCCGGACCACAGGCCGCCGTTCCACAGCATCGCGAGGATCGAGAAAACGATCAGCGAGCCTATCGGAAGGATCAGATCCCAGACAGTCCCCTTGTCGGAGATATCCTCGTCGGTCAGATCCGTCGTGCGGACCGCGCCGAGATCTCCGGTTTCCTCCGCCCTGATCTGCTCCTTTTCCATCGTGCCGAAGTCGAGGTCGATCACCGACAGCATGATCACCATGAAGATCGTCAGCAGCGCGTACAGGTTATACGGAATCGTTGCCATAAACGCCTGCAGCTCGTTCTGAAACGCGCCGGTTTCATACAGAGTCGCGCCCACGGCCGCCGCCCAGCTCGAAATCGGAGCGATAATGCAGATCGGAGCCGCCGTCGCATCGATCAGATACGCGAGCTTCGCTCTCGACACGTTGTATTTGTCCGTGACGGGCTTCATGACCGTTCCGACCGTCAGGCAGTTGAAATAGTCGTCGATAAAAATAATCATGCCGAGAAAGCTTGTGGCAAGCTGGGCGCTGCGCTTCGACTTGAGCTTCTGTGTCGCCCAGGTTCCGTAGGCTCTCGAGCCTCCCGCCTTCGTGACGACGTAGACGAGGGCGCCGAGGAGCGCGAGGAACAGAATAATATTGAATTTGCCCGGCGAGCCCACCGTATCCGCCATGACTCCGAACGAGACGCTGGTCATTTCGATCAGACCGCCGCCTGTGCTGAGCGCGTAGATGAGTCCCCCCGACAGAATGCCGATGATTAGCGAGCTGATGACCTCTTTCGTGATGAGCGCAAGAGCGATCGCGATAAGCGGCGGGACCAGCGACAGGAACCCGACATCGATTGTTTCCATTGTTTTCCCCTAACTATTGTGATAAAAGTACGCAGTCATTCTATCACAGGCTGATTTTAACTTAAAGTGAAGAACCGCCTATATAGGCGGTTCAGCGAGCTGAATCGGATGATTCCTGCGTCACGTTTTTCTGTCCGTCCCGCTTCGGAATGTCTATGTTCAGGATCAGGATCGACACGAAAATCAGGGCGATGCCTGCTGCGGAGACCGGAGTCAGCTGTTCCCCGAACAGGGCGATCCCGCAGATCGTCGCGGTCAGCGGCTCGACGAAGGCCATGACGGAGGCCCTGCCCGCCTCGATCATCGTAAGTCCCTTCGTGTACAGCAGCGACGGAATGAGTGTGCAGACCAGCGCCAGCGGGACGATCATCCAGATCAGAGACGGATCCTGCGCGATTTTGCCGGCCATTTCCGGAAGACCGCAGAACGGAGCGATCCCGACACCCGCCGTCAGATAGGTCCAGAAGGTGACCGTCAGCGCATCGTAGCGCCTGAGGGCGATCTTCGAGAAAATGCTGTACAGCGCGTAGCCCAGACCCGAGCCGATTCCCGTCATAAACGAGAACAGCGAAAGGCTTACGCTTCCTCCGAGAATTCCCGCGGTAAGAGCGCAGCCGGAGAAGGCGAGGACGAGAGCGGCGCATTTTTTGACCGTGATCTTTTCATGAAACAGCACCGCTGAAAACAGAATGACGAAGCACGGCGCCGTATACAGCATGATCGCGGCGGTGGACAGCGTCGAGGCTTCGATGGTCAGGAAGTAGCAGACGTTGAAAAAGACGATCGAAAGCAGGCCGCTGCCGAGAAAGCACCACAGATCCTTCAGGTGTATTCTGAAGGCCGACGGCTCGCGCAGCGCGCAGTATACGGCCAGCATCAGCGTTGTCAGAATCGCCCGGCACGCGGTGATCTGGAGCGACGTGAATCCGTAGGACGCCAGACAGCGCGTGAACACGCCGATAATTCCCCAGCAGATCCCGGCCGTGATAACCAGGAACCCCGCCTTGACCGATTGTTTCATATTATCTCCTTATTCCAGTTCCGCCGCAGCTCCCCGGACGCGCTCATACATCTCCGTCCGTGGATGGCAGGACAGTCTGTTTCCGGGCGCAGAAACGGCAGGCCGGAGCCTGCCGTCCGATTATTTTTTCAGTTCCGTAAAATCCTTGAGAAAATCTTCGAAGGTTCCGAGGATCTTCTGTGCTCCGCCCTGTGCGTCGGATTCGATATTGACCGGCAGAACCGGTTCGTGGAGACTCATGCGTACGAGTATCCAGCCGTCTTCGTCCTGATCCGTACAGTCGACGCGGATGCCTTCGTAGTTCGGTTCGACAATGGTCCAGCCGGGCTGTTTCGCCGCGAAGTCCCTGAATTTTTCCAGCAGATCCTGTCCGTAGGCTCTGAAGTCCTCCGCCGTGATCTTGTAGCGGACTTCGAGTTCTTCGAGAGGGGCATGATAGGATGCGAGATATTCGGAGATCGTGGATCCCTTCTTTTTCGCCTTCGCGAAGGCTGTCAGCGCCAGCATCGCGAGATACGAGCCGTCGTCGAGGAAGTAGTTTTCCTTAATCGCGCCGTGACCGGAGGTTTCCATCGCCAGATGGGATTCTCCGCCTTCGGCGTTGATGCGCTTCGCTTCGTCGATGACGTTTTTATAGCCGCGCTTGAAACGGCGGTGAACGCCGCCGCGCTCTTCGATAAACTTCGCCAGACCGTTTGACGTGACAGAGTCGGTGACGATAGTGCTGCCCGGGAATTCCTCGAGGACCTGTTCGGCGATAAACGCGATGAACGCGGACTTGTTGATCGAATTTCCCTTTTCATCGACGATCGCGGAGCGGTCGACGTCGGTATCGAAGATGATGCCCAGATCCGCGTCGTTGTCCCTGACGGCCCGTTCGATGGCTTCGATCGCTTCCGCCGCTTCGGGATTCGGAATATGGTTCGGGAAACGGCCGTCCGGTTCGAGGAACTGGGAGCCTGTCGTATCCGCTCCGAGGGGTTCGAGAACGTCGGAGACGAAGTAGCCCCCTGCGCCGTTTCCTGCGTCGACGACGATCCGGGCGCCTTCGAGGGGCCGTTCTTCACCTGTCCGCTGTCTGACCATATCCACGATGCCCGCCGCATAGGTCGGAAGGAAGTCTGTGACTTCGCGCTTACCGCCGGGGAGCATCCGCATGTCGGTCGTTTCCGCATCCGCGAGGATATCGGCGACATCCGACGGCGCGAGTCCGCCGTCCTTCGTGACCATCTTGATCCCGTTGCGGTTGTAGGGCATGTGGCTTGCCGTGATCATCGCCGCGCCGTCCGCGTCGAGCTCAGCGTCCTGGGTGGTCATGAACATCGCCGGGGTCGTGCATAGTCCCGTATCGTAAACCTTTGTTCCTTCGGAAATGAGTCCGACTGTGAACGCCTGGAGCAGGTCCGGTCCCGTCAGTCTGGAGTCGCGTCCGACCGCCACTGTCAGATTGTCTTTTCCGGTTCCGGCCTTGAGCCAGCGGGCATAGGCGGCGCCGATACGCGCCGCCCCGTCGTTTGTCAGGTCAAGCGTCTGTCCCTCCTGGGGATCCATCGCGACGCCTCGTACGTCTGAACCGCTTTTGAGCTGCGAAAGTCTGATCTTGTCCATTCTTCTCCTCGTTCAGTTATCTTGAATCCGGCTGCTGTGTTTATCAATGTTTATATATTAAGATTTTAAGCTGATGTGACCGGCTGTGGAGCCCGTCCCGTTTAATCCAGAATCTTGTTCGGTTCGTTTCCGAGCGTCGCGCACATTACGGCCTTAATGGAGTGCAGGCGGTTTTCGGCTTCGTCGAACACGAGGGAATTGGGGCTTCTGAAAACCTCGTCGGTCACTTCCATTTCCGCGAAGCCGTATTTTTCCTGTACCGCTTTGGAAATTTCTGTGTTCGCGTCGTGGAAGGACGGCAGGCAGTGGAGAAAAATCGCATCCGGATTGCCGGTGCGGTCCATCAGTTCCTTATTTACCTGGTAGGGCTTGAGCAGACGGATACGTTCGTCCATCTGGTCTTCTTCACCCATCGAGACCCAGATATCCGTGTAGACGGCGTCCGCGCCTTCGACGCAGCTGATGTCGTCCGACAGTGTGACCGATCCGCCGGTTTCCTCCGCGAGCTTTCTCATATCGTCGACGAGCTTTTCGTCCGGCCACAGCTCCTTCGGCGCGAAGGCGGTGAAATGCATCCCGAGCTTCGCGCTGACAATCATCAGGCTGTTGCCCATATTGTTTCTAGCGTCGCCCGCGAAGACGAGCTTACGGCCCTTGATATCGCCGAAATGCTCGCGGATAGTCATCGTGTCCGCAAGCACCTGGGTCGGATGGTAATCGTCGGTCAGTCCGTTCCAGACCGGAACGCCGGACTTGTCGACCAGCATTTTGACTGTGTCCTGTGCGTAGCCGCGGAATTCGATCCCGTCGTAGAAGCGGCCGAGCACCAGTGCGGTATCTTCGATCGATTCTTTCTTGCCCATCTGCGAATTGCTCAGGAACGTCACGTTCGCTCCCTCGTCGTATCCGGCGACTTCGAACGCGCAGCGCGTCCGGGTCGACGTCTTTTCGAACAGCAGGACGATGTTTTTTCCCTTCAGCAGATCGTGAGTGATCCCCTGCTTCTTGTCGGCTTTAAGCTTGTCCGCCAGGTCAAGCAGGTACAGGATTTCTTCGGGCGTATAGTCGAGCAGCGTCAGAAAGCTGCGTCCTCTCAGGTCAGTCATATTTCCTCCAGGTTGAATAATATTGAATTGCTATGTTAATTAAATCTGAAACTTTCGCGTGTCCGAAACGGTTCATAATCCGAATTCATAATCCGGACTGATCGGACACCGGCTGTTTATAAACCGGTGTCTGCCGTTCATTTATATGTCCGTCCGGCGCAGCGGCATCGACATGCAGCGCGGGCCGCCCCGTCCTCTGACGAGCTCGGAAGCCTCGATCCCGATCACTTCGATCCCGTTTTTATCGAGGACCTCGTTGGAACGTTCGTTTCTCGTGTACGCGACGACCTTGCCCGGCGCGATGGCAAGGGTGTTGGTGGAGTCGTTCCACTGTTCCCGCGCCGCGGCGACCGGGTCTCCGCCGCCGGATTCGATCAGGACGATCTCGTCGAGTCCGAGTCCCTTCTTAAGCGCCTCTTCAAGAGAGTCTTCGGGCGTATAGGCGAGTCTTCCTTCGCTGCCCCGGGTCATCGTTACGGCTTCGACCTGATTGAGGATTCCCGGATATACGGTGAACTTGTTCCGGTCCACCATCGTAAACACGGTGTCCAGATGCATGAAGGCTCTGACCCGCGGAATTTTGACCGCGATGACGCGCTGTACGACTGGATCCTTCTCGAACAGCTCCTGGGCGAACTTTTCCGCCGCCTGGGCTTTCGTCCGCTCCGAGATCCCGACAGCCACCGTTTCGGGGCTGAGCACGAGAACGTCTCCGCCTTCAATCGAACGGAATTCGTTCCAGCCGTAGTAGCGGTTGTCAGAATTCTCGATTCCGTGGGCAAAGACCGGATGGTGGTCGTAGATGGTCTGAAGATACAGACTCTCCCGTTTCCGGATGGGCGTAGCCATCGAGCTGATCAGAAGGCCGTTGCCCACCGTCACTCCGGGATCTCTCATGAAATACAGATTCGGAAGCGGCGCGATGCAGAATGAATACGGATCGTTCGAATGCAGAAAATCCGCCAGCACCGGCTCGCGTCTGATATGCGCCATATCCTTCTTGACGACGCCTGCGATCATCGCCTGCGTCAGCGCTACGTTGTCGAGGCTGTTCAGATATCTGCGCAGATGCTCGATAATGGTCTCGCCCGCCTTCGGGTTAATCGAGAGCACCTGATCGATGAGCCGTTCGCGGACTCCGGGCTGCGCGAGAGTCTCCTGAAGAAGCTCCTCGATATAATAAACCTTTGTTCCGCGTTTTGTCAGCTCGTCTGCAAATGCGTCGTGCTCTTCCTGCATACGGCGGAGCCACGGGATATCTTCGAACAGAACTTCCTTGAGTGTGTCAGGCGTGATCCGCTCGAGCTCGAGACCCGGACGGTGAAGCGCGACGGCTTCAAGCGGTCCGATCTCGGATCGGATGTTGAGTATATTTTCGTTCATATGTTCCTGTCTGGCGCGTTTTCCGGCTGGAAACGCGGATAAAATCACGGATTTACCGTACTAGTATTAGTTTATTATAGAGCGGAAGCGAATGAAACAAATAAAAAAAAGACCGATTCGGTCTTTTTTATCTTAGCATTTTCGTTTATCATAAATACTGTCATTAAAAGCTGAAAGCACCTTCGGAATCGACCAGGTCGATTTTGACAGTTTTCGTAAGCACGTCCGCATAGGAAAACGAAAGTCTCTGATTCGGTCTGCTTTCTTCTTCGATCACGTTGACCGTAAAAATACAGGGATAGATCCCTTCGATCACACCGATCTTGGAATACATTTTTTTCTTGCTTTTATGGGCTTCTAATCTAACCTTCTGACCGACATGTTTTTCGACTTCGCGCTTGATATCTATAACGGTTGCTTTCTGATTCTGCATGCAGTTCACCTCATTCTTAAGATACGTTTAATATTATAACACTACATGGCGTGAAAGTAAAGCAGTGTACCAATCGATGTAACGCTTGTCAATATGAAAATCACCGGTTTTTTTCAAAAAAGGTTAAAATTTTTCTGGTTCAGAGTACTTATTTGTCTTTTTTGACAGCACTGTTGTCTGTTAAATAAAGACAACGGCGGTTATTCTTCACCCCGGATCACTTTTTTCTCATCTTCCTGAAATATTCTGTACATATCCCTGCCGTATTTGAGCGCATCGATGGCGCGGATCGGATTTTTGATCCAGATCGCATCCTCGAACTGCATCAGCTGGTCCGCCTTCGTATAACCCCAGGTGCACAGTACAGGCAGCATGCCCGCATTTTTGGCCGCCTGGTAATCGATCACCGAATCCCCCAGATACAGGCACTGATCCGGCGAAAGTCCCAGCGCGCCGGCTACCTTAAGCGCCGGAGTCGGATCCGGCTTGCGGTATTCGTCTTCCTTCTGGCCCAGCACGAGTTCGAAGGCAGTGTTCGGAAACAGCTCCCTGACGATCTGATTGGCCAGCAGATCCTCCTTGTTCGAGCAGACTCCGATCGGTATTTCGTGATTGTTCATATAGTCCAGCAGAAACTGAACGTTTTCATACGGACGCGTCTTGTTCGTCCTGCGCTTCGAATATTCGTCCAGCATGATCTGAAGAGCTTCGTCGACGATCGAATCGATCTGGGACAGCTTGCGGGGAAGCGCACGTTTGACGAGATTGCGCAGTCCGCGTCCGATAAGCTTCTTCCCTTCTTCATAGGTCTTCGGCGGAAGATCGTAATATTCCATGACGATATTGAGCGAGTCGATCAGATCAGCGAGTGAATTGATGAGCGTTCCGTCCAGATCAAATACGATCCCCTGGTATTTCGGTTCAATTAGCATATTTTTCATGATGATCCCTTTCAGCTGCAAAATCTTAATCGTTTACTCCTATCTTATTTATACCAGATTTAAATTATTTTGCACTCTTTTCGTAACAGCAGAGCAGTCTTTGTCACGTTTAATCCTTGCACGCGTGGATATATAAAAAGCAGTAACATTCAGATAAATTATCACACCTAAGGAGATTGAAATGAGCGATTTAAAAGAAAAATGGGATCAGTTCGCAGAAGATGTCAAAGATGATGCCGAAAAAGCCAAGGACAAAGTCGAAAGCGGCTTTGACAAAATGAAGAAGGATGTCGACGACGGCGCTGACAAGGCGAAAGACAAAATGGAAGATGCCAAGAAGGACATCGAAGAAAAATTCGACAAGTAACTCCTTTTCAGGAACAGTTCGAAAACAGTCGTTCTTCCCAGACTGAAAAAAGACCGGATCTCGCGATCCGGTCTTTTTATGCCTCTGCCTGTTTACGGTCTGTTCCGTTCCGGGTAGCAGCCGAGAAACGTCAGCTCCGTCGTGTTCAGGATCAGTTCTCTGACGAGACTGTCCAGCAGCTCGTCGGAGAAGATTCCTGTAAAATCGACGAAGAACAGATATTCCCAGTTCTTCCTTCCTGACGGACGCGATTCGATCCGGCACAGATTAAGCTCGCGGCTCTCGAAGATGCCGAGAATTTTGTACAGCGCCCCCGGAACATGGGGCGTGCCGAAGGACAGCGAGACCTTGCGGGGCGCGCTTTCATCCGAAGGCACTGTTCCCTGAGTGACAATCAGGAAACGGGTCGCGTTGACGCCGCTGGTATTGATCCCTTCCTCCAGGATTTCGAGTCCGTATATCTCACCGGCTCTGCGGCTCGCGATCGCGGCGCATTCGGGATCCGCGGCTTTCGCCGTATCCCGGGCAGCCAGCGCGTTGTTCACGCAGGGTACGAGCTCCCAGTCCGGGTGTCCGTCAAGGTATTCCGCACACTGAAACAGACTCTGTTCGTGAGAGACCACCTTTCTGATCCTGCCGATTCCCCCTCCGGGAACGCCCAGCAGGCAGTGGCAGACGCCGACCTCCGTTTCGCCTGAAATCGTGCATCCGTATTCCAGCAGCAGCTCCGAAATGTCGCGGACGGCGCCCGTCGTGCTGTTTTCAACGGGAATCACGCCGCAGTCAGCGGTTCCTGCGAGAACGCTTTTAAACACATCCTCAAACTGCCGGCACGCGACCCGCTGGCTGTCGGGCCCGAAGCTGTTAATCGCAGCGTCCTCGGTAAACGAGCCCGAGGTGCCCGCGTATGCGACAACAGGTTCTTCAGGAAGCTCCTGGAGCCGCTCCCTGACCTTCATATATTCGAGCCAGCTTTCAAGCTGCCCCGCATTCATCAGTTTATTCATAATTCCCGTTATTCTCGAGATTCTCACGAACCCTGCTTCACGGCCGGAGTATCCGTATCATAAAAAAGCGGGCCCTTGAGGCCCGCTCTGATCAGCTGCTGATTACAATAGTCGGATCACCCGAAGCGTTGAGCTTGAAGGTGAGACTGCCCGCATTCTTGATATCCAGATCCTTGAACTTGTACTTCGTTCCCTTTGAATCGACAACTTCGAGTTCGATGTTCGTCAGCTCGCTGCCTGAGGAAGCGGGAATCTTGAGCATCGACCGGCCGTCCTTCTTAAGCTGCGTCTCGGCAGTAAGCAGGTTATCGGTCACATTCCCGTTTACCGTCGCGGTTACCGACGTTACGACGACGTCCATGCTGTTGATAAACGTGATGTGCTTGGTTCCGTCCTGATCGAGCGAGGAGTCCGAACAGCCCGCACAGGTCAGAAGCACGACAAGGGTGATGAATACTGCAGTCAGTTTTTTCATAGCTCCGCCTTTATTTTTCAGACTTTATTTAAACTAAATCCGATCCGATGTCCGTTGACATCGGCTTCCGTTCCGTTTTCGTCTGTGAACGTCAGGCTGTCAGCGAGTGTCTCTTTGCTGATGACATCACGATAGGCGTTCACGGCAGCTTCTACTTCAGGTTCTTCCGTATTCAATTTTACATCGATATGATCCGCTACGTCAAAACCGGAGCTCTTTCTGAGCTGCTGAATCTTCGAAACGATCTCTCTCGCGAGCCCTTCTGCGATGAGGTCGTCGTTGAGCTGCGTTTCGAGAATGACAAACTCGTTGTCCGCAGTCTGAACGTTGAAGCCTTCACGCGCGCTGATGCGGATATCGGTCATATCCTTCGTAACAGCGACCGTTTCGCCGTCCAGGTCCATTTCGACCGTTTCTCCTGCTTCAAGCTTCGGAACCAGCACCGATGCGTCCGCCTGGGCCAGCGCCTTCGCGAACAGCTTGACCTTCTTGCCGAGGACAGGTCCCGCGGCCTTGAAGTCCGGCTTGATCGTAAAGTTCATGAAATCTGTCAGATCGTCGCGGAAGAAGACCTCGCGTACGTTGAGTTCTTCCTTGATAAGCGGCACCAGCGATTCGATTTCCGCGCGGTTCTTGCCGTCGATGATAACGCCCAGCAGCGGCTGGCGCACCTTGATCTTCGCGTCCTCGCGGGCGGATCTGCCCAGAGAGACGATCCTGCGCGTCAGGTCCATCGGTTCTTCCACCGCGTCGTCGATCAGACTCAGGTCTGCCGTCGGGTAATCCGCGAGATGTACCGATTCGTTTCCGGTCAGGTTTGTGTAAATCTCTTCAGAGATGTACGGCGCGAAGGGAGCGGTCAGTCTCGACAGTCCTTCGAGGACCTCGTAGGTTGTGTTGTAGACGGCCTTCTTGTCGTCCGACATGTCGCTTCCCCAGAACCGGCGTCTGTTGCGTCTGATATACCAGTTGGACAGATCCTCGCTGACGAAGTTCTGAATGCTGCGTACAGCCCGCGTCAGATCGTACTGATCCATTTCCGCCCGGACATCCCGGACGAGACGGTTGTATTTGGACAGGATCCAGCGGTCGATAACCGCGCGGTCCTTCGGTTCGATATAGAATTCTCTCGGATCGATATTGTCCGTATTCGCGTACAGCGAAAAGAAGGTGTAGGTGTTCTTAAAGGTCCCGAAGAACTTGCTCAGGACTTCCTTGATTCCCTCTTCGTCGAAACGGGTGGGTGTCCATGCCGGAGATACGAACAGCAGATACCATCTGAGCGCGTCCGCGCCGTAGTCATCGAACAGACGGAACGGGTCTACGGTGTTTCCCTTGCTCTTGGACATCTTCTGGCCGTTTTTGTCGAGAACGAGGTCGTTGACGAGAACGTT
>CALMRA010000052.1 GCA_937872065.1 uncultured Eubacteriaceae bacterium
GTACGCCTGCTGCGACATCAGCTGGAAGCAGTCTATGCACTTCCAAAGGAGTATACGTTCCTCAATTATCTGAGATGTCACGACGATATCGGCTGGGGACTGGATTACGATTTTTTGGAACAGTTCGATTTTGAAGAGGTTGCACATAAAAAATATCTGAATGATGTGCTGACCGGCAGATGGGACGGAAGCGATTCGCGGGGAGAGCTTTATAACGACGACCCGCGCCTCGGGGATGCCCGTCTTACCGGGACGACCGCTTCGCTGTGCGGAATCGAAACGGCGGAATATGAAAAGAGCGAAGAGAAGCTCCGGCAGACGGTCACGCTGGATTTGATGCTGCACGCGTTTCTCCTGACCCAGAGCGGTATTCCGGTGCTCTACAGCGGTGACGAGATCGGTCAGCTAAACGATTATTCCTATCACGATGATACGCTGAAGTCGGATGACAGCCGTTACCTTCACAGAGGAGATCTCAGCTGGGAGGAAGCTGCAGATCGAAAGGATCCGGCCGTCAGGCAGGGAAAGATTTTTCAAGGACTGCGAAAGCTTGAAACTATTCGAAGCAGCAGCCCGGTATTCGGCACTGAAGCGGATACATGGATTATCGAGCCTTATAACGATCATATTCTCGGTATCGGCCGTTACTGCAGCGGAGAAAAACTTATCGCACTGTTTAATTTCAGCGAGCTCGAACAGACAGCGTGGATCGACGAAAGCGGATCATACACGGATCTGATCACAGGGAAAACACGGGAAGCGAAAAACGTGACGCTGCCCGCCTTCAGTTTCGTATGGCTCATGACCCCTATTAAATAAGCAGAACAGCTTCAGAAAACCAGTTAAAATAAAAAAGCCGTTCTCTGATACGAAGCCCGAAAAGGCTTGTACCGGAGAACGGCTTTTATTTTCTGTTATGCTGTTATAGACAGCTTGTCAATAAGCTCAGGCCTTCTGCATGAACAGCTGCGGAGCTGTCCGGCAGATCAGCACGGCGCCGAAGACTGTAAGCAGCGCTTCAGGCAGCATATAGCTTCCGTTGTACAGGAACGAGTAGATCCAGACCGGCGTTCCGGCAGGCGCGTAGGCTCCCCACAGAACGATACCGGACAGGAAGCTGCACAGGAAGCGGATCGCGCAGACGACTCCGGTTCCCATCGCGATGCCCAACGTTTTATTTTTGAATTTCTGGGCAAAGAATGAAGCAGACCCCAGCAGAGTAAACGGCAGCAGGTAGTCAAGCAGGATGCAGCCGATCTGGCTCAGCAGCGTCGGGCAGATCATGACGGTGTTCAGATCCAGAATGATCTGGATCAGGGCGTAGCCGAGTCCGGTGTACATGCCCCATCTGGGCCCGAATCTGAAGCTCATCAGGATAATCGGAAGCATCGAGAATGCGGTGATTCCGCCTCCCTGAGGAAGTCTGAAAATTGTAATCATTGAAAGAACCGTTGCGGCGGCGATCATGACGCCGGCGGTAACAAGCCTGGTCGTGCGTGAGTTTTGCATTGCTTCTCCTTAATAGATATTCGCAGGCAGCTCCTGCAGATCCGGAAAAGCGGGGAGAAAAGCGAATAAACTCCCTCCGCCGGTATTGTCCGGATCAGGTGATAGGGGACTGCAGCTTTCGCGTTTTCTCAGCCGGACGGACCAGCGCCCCCGTTTATCGGTTTAATTATATTCAAAGTAAAAAAAGCTGTCAAACGAATGACAGCTTTTGACCGGCTTTATTCGCCGGTATCGTGAACTGAAGCTTCTGCAGCAGCATCAGCGGCTGCCGCCTCGTATTTAAACTCCGCAAGGAAAATTTCGAAAAGACGGAGAAATTCGCAGCTGTCCTCCGGTTCCATCCTGTCCAGCGCCCGTCCGAGCATCTCGATCAGAGGTCTGCAGAATTTCTCCTGCTCTTCGACCCCTTTTTTCGTCGGACGGATCTCGACAATTCGCCGGTCTTCGCGGCCTGTTTCCCGCAGGATATATCCTTTTCCCTCAAGCGTTCTGAGGACCTGGGAAACAAAGGCTTTCGAAAACCGGGATCGCGACGCCAGCTCCGACGGCGTTACCCCGCCGTCGCTGCCGAGGCGGATAATCATTTCCAGCGTAAACATTTCGCTGGGCCTGAGATCCGGTATGGTTTCGCGGGCGGATATTAGATTAGAGTGTTTGAGCTCGATTATCGAATCGAACAGACGTTGTGCATCCATAGTGAACCTGCTATTATGTTATGATAGATTTTATAGTTTATTATAGTTAATAAAACTAAACTGTTAAGTAATCTTTACAATTTGATTTTATCAGCCGAAGACGGCGGTGTCAAAGAAGGACCGTCAATAATCATCTCACAAAGGAGACATGATGAAGAAGAAAACGAAGAAGATCCTGATCTGGGTTCTTGTCGCGCTTGCCGCCGCAATTGTAATCTGGCTTGTATTCGGACGGACCGAAAAAGATCAGGAAACCGTACAGGTGACGAGAGGAAATATCGAGACCTACTATACATATTCAGGAACGCTGGAAGCGTCAAAAAAGGAAGACGTTATGGCCGGCGGCAGCTATACCATCGACGAGGTTTATGTCGGAGCGGGTTCTGTCGTCGATGAAGATACGCTGCTGATGGACGCGGATTCCGGTGAAGAATGGTATCCGAGTATAGACGGCCGGGTGATCGGCATCGGTGCGGATCCCGGGGATGATGTGACGGCTCAGACCGTGCTGGCGACGATTGTCGATCCGGCTACCTGGCAGGTTACCCTTAATGTCGACGAGTACGATGTCGCTCAGATGCAGGTCGGAGAAAGCGTGACAGTCAAAGTCAATTCTCTCGGACTGACACTGTCCGGAAGCATCAAGCGCATTGCATCGGAGGCTGTTCAGGCGGGAAATCTGTCTGTGTTTCCGGTAACCATATCGGTGAGCGACGACGGCACGCTGAAGCCGGGTCTGTCGGTGGAGGTCCAGATTCCGAAGGCTTCTGTGCAGGATGTTCTCGTTCTTCCGGTCAAGGCGATCAAGTATGATACGGACGGAAAAGCCTACGTCTATACGATCAGTTCGGACAATAAGACTGTAACCACCGACATTGAAACAGGAATTTCAGACAGCCGCTATACCGAAATTACCAGCGGACTAACGGAAGGCCAGACAGTCATCATTCCGACGCAGAGCCTTGAAGATCAGATGTCTTCGATCAGGAGCGAGGTGACCAGCTCATCGGACAGCAGCTCGTCGGACAGTCAGTCTGACTCGGGAACGGACCAGACCAATGGCTGATACGATCCTGAAAATGGAAGACATCACGAAAATTTACCGGATGGGGGACGAAGAGCTCAAAGCCCTTGACGACGTTAATTTTACAGTCGGGCGAAACGAGTTCGTATCGGTGCTGGGTCCCTCAGGCTCCGGGAAATCGACGCTGATGAATATCATAGGCTGTCTGGATACGCCGACCACGGGGAATTATATACTGAACGGAACGCCTGTCCGTGATATGGACGAAGCGGAGCTTGCCAGAATTCGAAACCGTGAGATCGGGTTCATTTTCCAGCAGTTTAATCTGCTGGCACGGCTCACGGCGGAAGAAAATGTAGAGCTGCCCCTCATCTATTCGGGCGTCGGTCAGAAGGAACGCCGGGAACGGGCCAGAGATATGTTAAACAGGGTCGGACTCGGGGACAAGCTGCTCAACTATCCGAATCAGCTGTCTGGCGGACAGCAGCAGCGTGTTGCGATCGCCCGGGCCGTCGTGACGGAGCCGACGCTGCTCCTCGCGGACGAGCCCACAGGCGCCCTCGATCAGAAGACCGGCCGTCAGGTTATGGAGCTGTTTCATCAGCTGCATCGGGAAGGACGTACGATCATCATGATCACCCACGATCTGAACATCGCGCGCCACGGATCGAGGATCGTCAGGATCCTTGACGGGAAGCTGGCCGAGAATGCGGATATCGAAGCTGAAGAAAGTCTGTACGGAACAGAAGAAACGCCGGCTCCGGACGGCGGAGTGATCGTCACGACCGAGTCGGAAACGCGAACCGAGTATCAGGGAAGGGGTGAAGACGATGTTTAAAGAAAGCTTTCACATGGCGATCCAGAACATCATGCACAACAAGATGCGTTCGTTCCTGACAGTACTCGGGATTATCATCGGGGTTGCCGCGATCATCTCGCTGATCACGATCGTCAACGGCTTTCAGACGGAGATGATGGACCAGTTTTCTTCCCTGGGTGCCAATACCGTGAGCGTTACGGCGAGCGGAACATCGCTTAAAAGAGGGATCACCGACAGCGAGCTCGAGCAGATCGCACAGATCGACGGGGTTACGGGGGTCGCGCCGACAGTTACGGCTGATGTGACCGTTGTCGCCGACGGAGAAAAAGCCGATAAGGTGACGGTGGAAGGACGCTCGTCGACGTATTTTGACCACGAAACGGATATGATTCAGCTCGGGAGAGCGCTCTCGGCTGCAGATATCTCGAACATGACTAACGTCGCGGTCGTCAACGAGGATTTTGTCTCAGAATATCTGCAGAATCAGAATCCGATCGGACAGACGATCATCGTCGGCGGTGTCGAATATGAAATTGTCGGGGTATCAGGTGAATCCAGCAGCGCCTTTGCCGCGATGGCCGGATCGTCGGATACCGTGATCATACCCTATAAAAACGCGCTCAGACTGACCGGTACCTCGTCGATAGTCTCCTTCCCCGTCTATCTCGATCCGTCATACAATTCCGACGCTGTGATCGACGCGATC
>CALMRA010000053.1 GCA_937872065.1 uncultured Eubacteriaceae bacterium
TATCCACAAAAATTCTGCTGGAAAGCTTTGAGCCCATTGAAATCCTGCTGTTCAGGTTCGTGCTGGGTTATATTGCGCTGCTGCTCGTCTATCCGAAGCCGCTCCATGTCAAAGACAAAAGACAGGAGCTCTACTTCGCGCTGGCGGGGCTTACCGGAATCTGTACTTACTATCTGCTGGAAAATATCGCGCTGACCTATACCCAGGCTTCGAATGTGGGCGTCGTGATCTCGGTTGCACCGATCTTTACGGCGCTGCTGTCACGATTTTTTCTGAAAGACCGGACAGGACAGGGAGCGGGATTTTACGCAGGCTTCGCGCTGGCCATCATCGGCATCATGCTTATCAGCTTCGAAGGACGCGCTCTTCAGCTCAATCCGCTGGGCGATCTGCTTGCTCTGCTGGCGGCGCTGGTCTGGGCGTGCTATTCCCTGCTGGGACGAAAAATCGCGAGTTTCGGCTATAACACCATCCAGACAACCCGCCGCACCTTCGCCTACGGGATCGCCTTCATGCTGCCCACGCTGCTGTTTTTCGACTTCAACTGGGATCTGTCGGGACTGAGCAGTCCGGTCAATCTGTTTAATCTGCTCTATCTGGGTCTCGGCGCATCCGCGCTATGCTTCGTCACGTGGAATTATGCCGTAAAAACACTTGGAGCGCTGAAGACCAGCATCTATATTTATCTGGTACCGGTGATCACGGTCCTGTTTTCCGTGCTGATCCTCCACGAAACGATCACGCTGGTTTCCGCCGCCGGAATTCTGTTAACGATCGCGGGCCTGGCTGTCTCACAAAAGGGAGAGTTTAACAATTTTAAAACGCTAAAATCAAAATAGTAAAGAGCGCAATCGCTCCGACAACCATGAAAACCAGCGAGACTCCGGCGCGTTTTTTTCTTGAATCCATTTCCCGGCGCTCTGCTTCCGTCATCGCCGCGGGGTAATCTTTTCGTGCCAGCATATACAGAAGCAGACCGCCGGAACCGTTGTTGCCGCTTAATGATAACAGCCCCCAGAATTTCGGATACTTCTTTATTGACCATGAGCATTATCTCACGGATACAAATGATTTTATGTAACACGAAGTCTATGATCAGAAACACCGATATGAATACGTTCCGGAATAAAAAAGAGGCGCTGCATTAAACCTCGTGCAGCGCCATGATTATTCAATTCGTTATGCAGCAGTTTAGAGATTCACTCATCCTTAATGAGCCGGCAATTAATGCGCCGTCAGCCCTTATGCTCCCGGTAAAACTTTTTCAGTTCCGTCTTGACTTCGTCGGACAGCGTCGACTTCTTCACTCCCCTGACAGCACCTTCAAGAGCCATAAGCCGGTTGATGCAGGCGGAATCGTCGATCGCGAGAATCCTCAGCCAGGCCTGCTTCGAACCGACGGCTTTTAAATCGGCTTCCGTGGAGATACCGACCTCATTAAGCTGAGCTTCGACGACTTTGCCGATGTTGGGGAGTCTGGATAATTCAGTCATATTATTCCTCTCTGGCGTTATCCTACAGCATGTCCTTAATAATGGCGGCGGCGCTGTTTCTTCCCCCATGACAATCACTGCCGGTTTTGGCCAGCGTCGTTTTATAGCGGTTATCACCGTAATAGGTCAGACGATAATGCTTGCCTTCCTCTGTGATTTCAAAGCCGAATTTCTGCAGCTTCTGACGAAGAGTGCTCGGCATTGTCTTATAGTCCTTCAGGAGACCTTTGATTTCGTCCCTGCGCCTGCTGCTGAGCTTCTGAAAATTGTTGGAATTCAGAACATCCTTGAGTACATCGGACCTGCGGGTCTTGTCGTCCGTATTTTTCAGCGCATCTGCCAGAACATCAAGTAGGATCTCCTTGATTTCATCCTGGTAGAATTCCTCCTCGTCTCCGTAATAAATGAGCGGAATGTTTTCAGAATCATAAAGCTTTGCCCGTATCCCCTGATTTTCCTGCTGAAGCGACGCGTTTGCTCTTGTCAGTTCATTAATCTGCTGCTGAAGCTTCTGATGATCGTCGTCGAAGGTGTCCAGAAATTCTTCTACCTCATCCTCCGCATCCTGGCGGGCGCGTTCGGCCGCCAGTCTTTCTTCCGTCTGTCTGTTGAACCGGTCGTTGAGCAGAGAATTGCTGACGCCCATCCATGTATAGGCAATCGGGATTGTCTGCGCGGCGGCGTACTGAAAGACCGCGTTGACGACTTTATCCATCAGCAGACCGTCAGCATCGGCATTGTTTCGGTAGATAAATCTTCTGCGACGCTGATTCGGAAAATAAATGCCGATACCGCCGTAATATTCGTTCTGATCATCGCAGGCTTCCCGGAGATCAGAATTGAGCCGTTTATCATCCTCCAGAAGGACATGGGCGATACCTTTCAGCTTTCTGGAAAGCCGCCCGGCATCAACCGGATCTGCATCGTTAAAGGTTTTCGAAACGTATACGACGGGAAGATGATAGTGCCCGGTCCCGTTGATCACGTCGACGAGTATAGCCATATTCTCTTCAGTAATGACAATCGGCTTCTCCAGAATCGGAAGTCCGTTGTCGGCCTTGAGAAACCCGCCTTCAATCAGCCCGGACAGAAAGAGCGGCGACGAGAACATCGGATTCTCCATCAGCGCATCCTCTGTATAGCTGCAGTCGAGCTGAATCGCGATCTTCATTTCATCAAAATTCATGATGTAGTCCGTGTCCCAGACAGCGCCGTCGGCAGCCTTCTTTTCGTATCGGACCGCGATGATATTTTTGTTCTCGTCTTCCTCGATCTCAAGCCACAGTCCGTCGCTGCCGAAACGAATGTTCCGTTCCCCGTTCCAGTTCATTTCCGGTATGATGTTTTCCGCGAACGGATTGGTCTGATTGCATTCAATGACCAGGCGGATAAAGGCTTCTATAGACAGAGAATCGTTGATATTAAGAATTGTGGAATATAAGAGCATATTGTAGTAATCCTCCATATCAGGATAGTGTCAAATGACGTTCGCAATTTCAGCTCCCGGCAACGATCCGGTTCGT
>CALMRA010000054.1 GCA_937872065.1 uncultured Eubacteriaceae bacterium
ATCGTTCAGATCGATTTCAAGATCTTCGGAGACGTTTTTAATAAATCGTCTGGCGAAGAACTGTACCGCCACAACATCCTTGTTTCCCGAAGCGCTTTTCTTGAAGTGAAGCTTCCGGATCTCTTCGTTTAAAAAGGCAAGCTCTGCAGGCGATTCCTCAAGATTGAAATACTGCGTCGAAAGCTCGTAAATATTATGTGCTAACGGATCGATCTGCCCGGATTCGGTCGTTTCGACCCTATGTCCCATCCGGCTGCGCTGGATCATGATCTGAACGCAGCGGTTGAGTTTCTCGAAGGAAGAATCCGTGAGCCTGGCTGAGGAGCTTTCCTCCTGCTCGCTGATAATCTTCTGAACGACCGCTTTATCGTAATTTGTGAAAAGCTGTCTGTCGTCCACCACTTGTTTTTCGAAAGCGTAATACTGCGAATCGCTCAGGCTTTCCGACCGTTCGGTAAACTGACTCAGTACAAACAGCCGTTTGTTTTTCTCACTTCCCTGTACGTACAGCCCCTTGTTCGAAAATGCTGCGACTGCCAGGTCTGCCTCCGCCATCTGCTCCTTGACCGTATCCAGGTCCTTGATAACAGTGGCTCTGCTTACGCATAAAACCGTCGAAAGCTTCTGAAGGGTGATGTACGAGTCGATTCTGATCAGAATCGCTCCGATGAGCTGGACCCGCTCCATTTTCGTAAGCTTGTAGCTGTAGAAATCTTCGCTGTCCAGCAGCTCCAGGGCTCTGCCGATGTCGTCGCCGGCTTCGACAGCTCCGCTGGCTCCGACCTCCGGGGGAGTCAGATCGTGTTCCTCCATGAACCCCCGCAGCTGATTCAGATCGTTGCGTATGGTCCGTTCTGAAACGTCAAACGAATCGGCAAGGGAGGAAGTCGTTACTCTGCCCGAATGCTCCAGCATGTTTAGAATTTCTTTGATTCGCCAGTTCATATTTGTTTCCTTTCGATGACTTCATTATATGGGCGCATTATGTATTCCGAAAGTCATGTTTATTTCCGTGTTTCGGAAAAAATATATACAGTTTCATTTGTTTCCGACCTATGGAAAAAATATAGCACATGGGGTTTCGCCATGAAAAGAACCACCTTGAATGTAAAAAAAGCAGGAAGCCTGAGGATTCACGATCCCGGCTTCATGCTTTCTGATTTTACTTTAAGCTCCGTCTAATGGATTCTCTTCTACTTCCTTCTGACCTGTCATGCGTTCTTCATTTCTAAAATGTTCCGCTGGATCCTCCGTGCTCAGCCCCCGAAGACGATTCGTGGGTGCTGGAGCCGCCGGAGCTGTCATTTTTTTCCCGTCTGTATTCATCGACCCGTTTATACAGGAAGATGTCCTGCTTGTCGATCAGGTTCATGCTGTCGTCACGAATATAATTGTCGGCTGCCGCCTGCATCCTGACTGACTTATGGCCGCTTTTCATGATCGCGGTGATAATAAATGCAGCCGCGAGTCCGACTCCGAGAGCGATGAAGATCCACATCGCCGACAGCGGCGTTTTCGGCAGATTTCCGGTATCGTAGGGCGTTCCGGTCGCAGCCTGGGTCATGAACTCGTCGGACAGCTCCGCAAATTTCGTAAACGCAGCCGCATAGCTTTCGTCGCTCAGATCGCTTTTGATCTGCCCGATGATGTATTCCTGGCCGGCGTCCGTGAACGCGGTGATGGCCGATCCTCTCGTGGAGATCGCCCATTCGCGGGTATCCATGCTCAGAAGCAGCAGGATGCCGCTTCTGTCCTCTCCGAGGCCGAATCCGTTATAGTCGAACACATCGTCCGCATAGGAACTGATCGATGTGTAAGAAGGATCGATGCTGTCCACCGTGATGATCACAACGTCGCTTCCCTGGCGCAGGCTTATTTCGTCAAGCTCCGCAAGCAGGGCGGTTTCCTCATCCCCGCTCAGAAGATCCGCATTGTCCACAAGCCGAGGCAGCTGCTCGTAGACGACAGCCTCCGCCGTTTCCTCTGCCGGCTGATCTGCCGCGGGATCTGTCGTTTCCTCCGCCGGCTGATCTGTTACTTCCTCCGTCACCTGCTCTGCCGTGCCATCGACCGCATCCTCCGCCATAACCGGAGAGACGAGGCAGATTAACAGGAAAAGCGCGAACACTGCCGCGATTAATCGTTTTTTCATGTCGTTCTCCTTACAGCATGTTGATGATCCAGGCTGCTCCGTACGTCGCGGCGCCGAAGAGCGCCGTGATCATACCGAACCATCTCCAGTAGGCGCCCTTGTCCACCGGCAGATCTCCGATAAACTTCCCTGTCTGTCCGTTCATCGCAAAGGCGTACTGCTTTCCCTGCCAGGTCGTGTTAAGCAGCCACACCGGATACAGCGCGTATCTCGCCTTCCCGTTGGACAGTCGGATATCGCTGCTTTCCGTTTCGACAGTATCGTAGCCGGAAACGGTCGCCGCGAAGCTTTCTTCGGTACTGCTCGTTACACGCTCGTTTGCGCGCGCGACGCAGTCGTCAGCCGTCACATCGTACTTGTCCGCGAGATAACCCGCGAGATAGGCAGTCTGAAAATCCACCGCTTCCGACAGATCGAAGGGCTCGATGGATTCCATCATGTCGTCAGCCATTTTCGACGAGCCGTCCACAGCGATTCCGTCGAAGCCGATCTGTCCTGCGCGGATAACCGAGTAATAGCTTGTTTCGATGTAGTCGTAATCCGAGTCGCTCCACGCCCGTTCCCGGGTGGCTTTATAGCGGATATCCGCATCGGCATCCGCGTCGAAGAGCCAGAACGGGATGTACACGCCTTTTATCTCGTCAATATGATTCTGACTTTTGAAGATCTTCGGAAGGAAGCGCTTGCCCTGCAGATGTTTCATCAGCCCGGCTTTCGCGTCCTTCTTGTCGAGCTTGAAAGGGATAACGCAGTCCGGTCTGAGTTCCCCGGTAAACTGTCCCTTCATGACAACGGGATTGCCGCAGAACGGGCAGGACGTCGCGGCAGTCGTATCGTCCCCGACAATTTCTCCGCCGCAGGACTGGCACACGTACGATTTAAGACCTGCCGTCTCTCCGTCGCTCCATTCGCTGCCGACAGTCGTATCCCACGTCTGTCCGTCTCCTCCAGTTTCTTTTCCAGTATCATTATCGAGATCCTTATCAAGATCCTTATCCAGTTCCTGCAGCTCCGCCATCTCGTATACGCTGTCGCAGTACGGACACTTCATCTTCTGCAGCTTGCTGTCAAAGGCTAACGCGCCGCCGCAGGCAGGGCATTTATATTCCTGCAGTTGAGACATCTTATCAGCTCCTTTTTCCTAACCGGTCGTTCTTATTTCCTGTCGCTGTCGTCGAAAAGATCGCCGCATTCCGGGCAGAATTTCGGCGGATTTGCCGGATCCTCCGGTTCCCATCCGCATTTATCGCACTTATATGTCGGGACGCCGGCAGGCTTCGGTTTTCCGCAGTTCTGGCAGAAGCGGCCCTTATTGACCGTCCCGCATTCGCAGGTCCATCCCTCCGGCGCTTCCGGTTTCGGAGTTCCGCAGTTCATGCAGAATTTTCCGGTGTTTACCGTACCGCAGGCGCAGGTCCATGTATCAGCAGCTGCGGGAACCGGCTTCGACTTCGCACAGTTCGTACAGAATTTACCGGTATTCTGCGTTCCGCATTCACAGGTCCAGGTATCCGCCGGTGCAGCCTGCTGAGGCGCCGACTGAGCCTGAGGCTGCTGAGCCTGACCCATTTCGAACAGACTCTGGGCGTTCATGCCGCCTGCCTGCTGTGCCATTCCCACGCCCATAAATCCCATCATCGCGCCGTTGGGATTTCCGGCTGCAGTTTTCATCGCTTCGGACTGGGCGCCCACAAGCGTTGCGGCCGCCATCGTGGGATCGCGCATGACGGCGTTCCTCTGGAGATCCTTGATCATCTGGGCATCTTCGTCCGGCAGCGTCACGGATCCCAGCGCTACGCTTACGACCTTCAGTCCGCGCAGCTCGCCCCATTTTGCGGAGAGCGCATCGTTCATCGCAGTTTCAAGCTCCGTATTGTGCGCGACGATCTGATTCGGACGCATTTCCATATCCGAAAGTCTGCTGAACGCAGGCTGGAGCGCGCTGATAAATTCCGTCTTGAGCTGGCTGTCGATTTCTTCTCTCGTGTATTCCTGCTCGACATTGCCGCAGACGTTCGTGTAGAACAGCAGCGGATTCGAGATTTTGTAGGAATAGACCCCCGAGCAGCGGACCGACACGTCGACATCCAGGCCGATTTTCGAATCCACGACACGGAACGGGATCGGGTTGGGCGTCCCGAACTTGTTGTCGATGAGCTCCTTCGTATTGAAGTAGTAAACCCGCTGATCCTTGCCCGTGTCCCCGCCGAAGGTAAAGCGCTTTCCGATGGTCCTGAAGGTTTCCATCAGACTGTTGTCAAAATCCCCTGAAAAGATGCTGGGTTCTGACGACGTATCGTAGGTGAATTCTCCGGGTTCCGCGCAGACCTCGACAATCTTTCCCTGTTCGACAATGATCATGCACTGTCCGTCTGCGACGGCGATGCCGGAGCCGTTGGAGATGATGTTGTCGTTTCCCTTCGTATTCGAGGAACGGCCGCTGGTCCGTTTCTGTCCCTTGGTTACGAGAACTTCCTTATCCATCGCATCGCAGTAGAAAAACTCTTTCCACTGGTCCGCCAGGGTTCCGCCTAATGCTCCGATTCCCGCTTTTATAAGTCCCATGACAGGTTCTCCTTTTCAGTCTGTTTATTCCAAAAGTCAACTTCTTATTTACAGCTTTACAGCGTATCCATAACCGCAGCCAGATAGGCAGCGGAGATTGATCCGTAGATAAACTGATCGATCAGTCCGTCTTTTTTTGCCTGTTTTACTCTGCGCGCCAGCTTTTCTTCGGCATTCTCGTCAACAATCAGGACAATTTTGCAGTCCGGATTCTGCCGTCGAAGCAGATCCCGGATCTTCATCCGTTCGTCCAGCAGCCGGGGACCGAAGCTCGTTACCTCCATCAGAACGGCATAGGGCAGCAGATAACGGCTCATATCGACCACGTCCTCCGGTTTCTCCGCTTTGTATACGTCGAAGTCGAATTCCGCGTTTCGAAGAATACCGGCAAGCGCGTCGCCGAACAGATAGCTCTGCATATTGATCACAATCCTTCGCATTACGTCCCCGCTTTCCGGTAATCTACGCTAACCCTGAATGATATGCAGGAAAGCTGCCCGATCTTCGCAGATCTGCGGACCTCCGTCCCCGGACTTTCCATGAGACAATCTATATAGAAATCGTCTTCATAATAAAATTGTACAAATCATATCCACTTCTGTAATCATCCCTGTGTATGATTTTGACGCTCATTTTTTAATACGGTCTCCGTTTCAGACATAAAAAAGCCGCCTCCAGCTGCTGTGAAGGCGGCGAACCGTTATGGTCAGTCAGGAACAGACTGTTCATACATATTATGGAGCTGCGATAAAAATATAAGCTATGACCGGCTGTCCGGAGGCGGAATCACAAACTTGCTGTCGATGATCGCGATGCTCA
>CALMRA010000055.1 GCA_937872065.1 uncultured Eubacteriaceae bacterium
TTCGGATAGAGCGGCAGCGGCGCTTTCAGGTCCATCGCGACGTAGTCCGCGAGTCTTTCTGTCAGCAGCGGTTCGAGAATTTCAGGACGGCTTCCGTTGGTATCGAGCTTGACGGCGAGTCCCAGTCCGCGGATCCTGCGCATGACGTGAACCAGGTCCTCCTGAAGCGTCGGCTCGCCTCCTGTGATGACCACTCCCTCAAGCAGCGGGATACGCTTTCCGAGATATCTGAAAACTTCTTCCTCGTCGATCAGCGGCGGGTTTCCGCATATCGCGAGGTTGTGGCAGTAGAAGCAGCGGTAATTGCAGCCGGCCGTGAAGATCACCGCGGCCGGCTTTCCGGGATAGTCGACTGTGCTCAGCTTCTCAAGCCCCGCGATTCGCAACGGCTTCCTCCGGCAGTTCGTATTTGACTCTGTCCGCATATTCCCGCTTCTTGCCCTGATGGAAATCACGGACCGGACGCAGATAGCCGACGACCCGGCTCCAGATTTCCGTCTCTTTTCCGCATATGGGGCAGACCGGCTGTTCGCCTGTCAGGTAGCCGTGGGACGGGCAGATCGAGAAGGTCGGCGTAAGCGAGATATACGGCAGCCTGTAGTTTTCGAAAATATTGCGGATCAGCGCGCCCGCTGTCTGCTGATCGGGCAGGCTTTCTCCGAGATACAGGTGAAGCACCGTTCCGCCCGTATAACGCTGCTGCAGCTCGTCCTGAAGATCCAGCGTCTCGAAGATGTCGCTGGTATAATCCACCGGCAGCTGCGTCGAGTTCGTATAGTAGGGCGTCTCGTCATCTCCGGCCTGGATGATTCCCGGGCAGGCTTCCCGGTCGAGCTTCGCGAGCCGGTAGCTTGTTCCCTCGGCAGGCGTCGCCTCGAGGTTATAGACGTTTCCGGTATCGTCCTGATAGGTCGAGATCCGTTCTCTTAAGATTTCCATGACCCGCAGCGCGAAGGACTGGCCGGCCGCACTCGTCAGATCCTTTCCGAACAGGTTAAGACAGGCTTCGTTCATCCCGATAATACCGATGGTGCTGAAATGGTTGTCCCAGTATCGTCCGGTGCGTTCGTACACACCCCGAAGCCAGTGGGCTGAGTAGGGATACAGGCCCCGGACCGTCTGTTCCTCGATGATCTTGCGCTTCATCTCGAGACTTTCCGACGCGAGATCGGCCGCACGCAGCAGCTTTATAACAAAGTCGGTCTCGTTCTCCGACTGATAGGCGAGACGAGGCAGGTTTATCGTCACGACGCCGATGGACCCTGTAAGCGGGTTGGACCCGAACAGCCCGCCGCCCCGTTTTCTGAGCTCCTTCGTATCGAGACGGAGCCTGCAGCACATGGACAGCGCGTCCTCGGGAGACAGATCGGAGCTGATGTAGTTCGAGAAGTAGGGCGTCCCGTATTTGCAGGCGGTTTCCATGAATTTCGCCGTGACCGGGCTCTCCCAGTCGAGATCCTTCGTCACGTTGATTGTCGGGATCGGGAAGGTGAAGACCCGGCCCTTTGCGTCGCCCTCGAGCATCACTTCGCAGAAGGCTTCGTTGAACATGTCCATTTCCGGCTGATAGTCGCCGTAGCAGATATCCTGCAGCTCCCCGCCGATGATAACCGGCTGATTCCTTAATGTGCTGGGCGGCTTCAGGTCGAAGGTCAGGTTCGAGAAGGGACACTGGAAGCCTACCCTCGTCGGAACGTTCAGGTTAAAGACGAATTCCTGGATCGCCTGCTTGACCTGGTCCTTCGTCAGGCTGTCACTGCGGATAAACGGAGCGCAGTAGGTGTCGATGGAGCTCCAGGCCTGCGCGCCCGCCGTTTCCCCCTGGGTCGTAAACGTGGAGTTGACGATCTGGCCGAGAAACGAGCGCAGGTGACGCGCCGGAGACGATTCGATCTTGCCGGGAACGCCCCCGAAGCCCTCGAGCAGCAGCTGGCGCAGATCCCAGCCGGCGCAGTAGGGTCCGAAGAAGCCGAGATCATGAAGATGGAACTCGCCGGACTGATGAGCTTCTCGTATTTCCTGCGGATAGACCTCATGGAGCCAGTACTGGCGCGTAAAAGCTTCGCGGACGTAGTTGTTCAGCCCGTTTATCGACTTCTGAGCGTTCGCGTTTTCCTGAATCCGCCAGTCCTTGTCGTCTAGATAGTCGCTGAACATCCGGATCGTCGCGTCAACGAGAGACCGGCCTTCCCGGGCTTTCCGTCGGTCTTCACGGTACAGGATATAGGCCTTCGCCGTCTTCGCGTGACCCGCTTCGATCAATATTTTTTCAACTGTATCCTGAACTGTTTCGACGTCCGGTTCGGATTCGCCGGACCGCTCGAGAGCGGCCGCGACCTTTACGGACAATACCTCCGCAGTCTCGTAATCGTCTCCGCCGGCGGCTCTCGCAGCCTTATAGATCGCCCGAGCGATCTTCTCAGTCTGAAACGGCGCGCATCGACCGTCGCGCTTCTTTACATTAGTGATCATTATTCATCCTCGACTTTCGGATTTCCGCTTCCGCGTTTTCTGAGCAATAAAAAAACCATGCGAAAGGCATGGCAAGGTCCGGCAGGACGCGGCGCGTCCGAAACCGCACGCCATGCTCGCGGCGCAGGGGAAGACACGTCAGGCGATCCGGCTTGAACTTACGTTCTCACGGCTGCGGCACAGCGCGGGATTCACACCCGCTTCTCCTTGACGGCGTATCTTCTGTTTAATTTAGGCTTATGGTATCTCAGTTTAACAGTTTAGGTGAGATGAATACCAGATATAGAATGTACAAATTT
>CALMRA010000056.1 GCA_937872065.1 uncultured Eubacteriaceae bacterium
TTATTACCGATGTTATCGATTATCAGGAAGTTATCTCCGGCGAACGTGACGACGGTACGGTTTACGGGATCTACAGCTTTTCGAGAAAGCTGGGCCAGGCTCTGGCAGGCGGTCTCGGCGGCTACGCGCTCGCGATGATCGGCTATGTTACCAGCACGGACGGTGCTGCGATTACGCAGACACAGGGAGTTCTGGACGGAATCTACGGTGTTGCGACACTTACGCCAGCCATCGGCTACGCGCTGATCGCCCTGGTCCTGTTCTTCTGGTATCCGCTCAGCAAGAAGAAGATTGCTGAAAACCAGCGCAAGCTCGGTCTTGATACGACAGTCGAAGACGCCTGATCATATTCCGGATAAAAATGAGAGACTGCCGCAGGGCAGTCTCTTTCTTGACGACCGGAAAAATGCCGACTATCTGCAGCAGCACCGGCAGGCGCTCTATCTGAATACAATTGAAGCGCTCTGGAAAATACACTGCGCAGCTGAAAACTTGTTTAAGATGTTCTATATAAGCGAAAACGCTTTTTTTGGCGTTTTTGTTAATAGACCGGGAAAATGATTTGCGTTTCATTATTTACAATTTCATGAAATATTTTCAGAAAAAATCGTCTATTTTTCAGTAAAAATTGTCGTAATGGTTATTTTTGAAAAGTTTTATCATAAATATATCAGAAAAAGGACTTCATGATAACGGTTTATTCACGACAGTGGGTGAAATCGGCGGAGCCAGGGATTCCGCCGGAGAAAGGGGACAATATGGTTAATTTAAAAGACAAGCCTTTTTATCTGAACGACGAACAGATTATGTGGGTCGAAAAGACGATCCAGGGAATGTCGCTCGATGAAAAGATCGGTCAGATGTTCGTGGACATGGTGTACGATTATCAGCCGGATGCGCTCAAGGATACGATTGAAAAGTATCACATGGGCGGCTTCCGCTATATGAATATTCCGAAGGAAAAACTCCGTGAACAGAACAAGACGATTCAGGACAGCTCGAAGATTCCGTGTCTGATTGCTGCAAACGTTGAAGAAGGCGGCAACGGCGCCGTATCCGGCGGTACGGAAATCGGGAAACCGGTCGCCATCGGGGCGACAAAGAATCCGGAAAACGCGTATCTGATGGGACTGTACGGCTGCATCGAAGCGGCGGCTGTCGGCTGCAACTGGACGTTCGCTCCGATTGTGGACATTCTGTACAACTGGCGCAACTGCGTCGTCAGCAACCGTGCGTTCTCAAGCGATGCGGACGAAGTTCTCGCCAACGGGCTTGCCTATCTGAGAGGCGCAAACGAAGCGGGACTGGCAGCCTGCATGAAGCACTTCCCGGGAGACGGCATCGACGAACGCGACCAGCATATCGTTACGACGCAGAACAGCATGAGCGTTGAAGACTGGGATGCGTCATACGGAAAAGTTTATAAGGGAATGATCGATGCGGGCGTACAGTCTGTCATGATCGGCCATATCCAGCAGCCTGCCTACAGCCGCAAGCTGCGCCCGGGCATCAAGGACGAAGATATCATGCCGGCGACACTCGCGCCGGAACTGCTTCAGGATCTGCTGCGCGACCGGCTCGGATTTAACGGACTCATCGTAACCGACGCGAGCCACATGGTGGGTATGACCTCCAAGATGAAGCGCGAGCTGATGGTTCCTGTCGCGATCGCCAGCGGCTGCGATATGTTCCTGTATTACCGCGACAAGGACGAAGACACGAAGAACGTCAAGAAGGCGATCGCGGACGGAATCCTTACGGAAGCGCGTATCGACGAAGCGCTGACGAGAATCCTCGGTATGAAAGCGTGGCTGCATCTTCCGGAAAAGAAGGAAGCGGGAACGCTTATCCCGAAGGAAGAAGACCTTGTCTACATCGGCTGCGAAGAACATAAGGCGGCCCAGCGCAAGGTTGCGGACGAAGCGATCACGCTGGTCAAGAATACGAAAGATCAGATCCCGCTCACGCCGGACAAATATAAGAGACTGATGGTCTATCCGCTGGGATTTAACGCGATGTCGGTTCCGGGTCAGGAAACCAAGGAAGGACCGCTTCAGATTTTCGTTCAGGATCTGAAGGATGCGGGATTTGACGTGGATCTGTGGGACTGGAGCAAGCTTGGCGGCATGAGCGGCAAGAAGCTGCTGGCATCGACGCCGGTCAAGGACTTCACCGACAAATACGACGCGGTAATCCTCGTCGCGGATGTCGAAGGCTTCTCCCAGACCAACGAAAGACGCCTGCACTGGAGCCTGCCGATGGGACCGGATATTCCGTGGTATGT
>CALMRA010000057.1 GCA_937872065.1 uncultured Eubacteriaceae bacterium
CCGAGGTGATTGCGCGGGCGGTCGTCGATGCATTCGATCTCTTTTTCAAGCGCCGGTTCGATGAGCTTTCCGTCTTTAACAACGGTAAGTCTTCCCGAAGCGCAGCTGCAGGTTTCGATAAGCGCCTTGTCTACAGTATCCGCTTTCTGGATCAGATTCCAGCAGCTTCCATCCGGATCGCAGTAGCGTACGATTGCGCACAGATCCTCCTGATCCATCAGGCAGAACTCGCCGGCGCCCTTATAGACCTTCGCGGCTTTCGCATAGGGTTCGGTTGAAGCCGTACAGGTTCCGTCCCAGTCGACGTGTTCGTGGCTGCCGTCGCAGAACGGGTAATGCTTCGAATGACCGCAGCGGCACAGCGCGTATTCCTGACCGTCATCCCGGGTTTCGCCGACATACCAGCCGACGCTTTCGCCCTTCTCATTCGATTTTATCATGGAATTTTTGATCGGGATACCGCCGGTGACGACGTAGGGCCCCTGTGTGATAACTTTGATGCCCTCTGTCTGAGGCTCCGCAGGCGCCTTGCGTTTCATTTCCGCAATAAATTCCTCTTTGCCCGCTTCGTCAGACTGAACCATCTTCGGGTCGAAGACGATGTCCTCGGGATTCGGATCTGTATCTCCGAGGGAGCGCAGGACCTCCGCCGCGTTCAGGGTGTTCGATACGGCGGGCTCCGGTGTGATTCCGAGCATCGCCCGAAGCTTCGCAAGCTGCTCCGGATCTTCTTTCTTTACTGTACTGCCCGCGGGAACATGGCACTGTTCGGGCGCTTTTGCCTTAGAAGTATTCCCGATACCGAGCATCGCCCGGATCTTTGCGATTTCTTCAGCTGATGCTTCCTTTACCGTACTTCCCTCCGGAACGTGGCACTGATCCGGATGTCCCTTTGCAGGATCTCCGCAGGTCGGGCCGATTTTTCTTTTCGACTGTTCGCTCATTATTTACCTCTCGTTGATGTCTGTCGACTATACAGTTCAATACTGCGTTCCGTGACGATACGCAGTTATCTGCTTGTGTTGTTATACCCAAAATCTCTGATGTGCGTGAGGCATACTGCAGAAAGTGCAGGAGCAGATAATAACGTATAATAGTAGATATGAAAGACAATGAATCACGAAATATATCAGATGTTGAATCCGGCAGCTTTCCGCTGATCGGGATCGTGCCGCAGATCGACACGAAAAGTCCGTTCCGTCATATCCGGCTGTTTCCAAACTACCTGCAGGCGCTGGACCGCTCGGGTGCGGCCGGGATTGTACTGCCGTTTACGAAGGATGCGCGAAAGCTTAGAATGCTTATCGAGCTGTGCGACGGTTTTCTGCTGACGGGAGGGCAGGACATCGATCCGAGGCTGTACGGTGCGGAGGCGATCAAGGACGCGGACTACGCGCCGGAACGCGACGCGTTCGAACCCTTTCTGTTCCCGATGATCTTCGCGTCGGGGAAGCCGGTGCTGGCCGTGTGCCGCGGCATGCAGATGGTGAACGTCCTGAACGGAGGAACGCTGTACGGGGACCTGCCGGGAAAGGATTCACCTGAATCACAGAATAGGGACTTCGTGCTGCATCCCGACTGGGAGCATCCGCTGGATGGCGTCCATGAAATAAACGTCGCGGAAGGGACACTGCTGCACAAAATCGCGGGAACTGACAGGATACGGGTAAACAGCCTGCATCATCAGGGCGTCGATAAGCTCGGAGAGGGATTGACCGTAGCGGGCACCGCCCCCGACGGACTCGTAGAAGCCTTCGATATCGAAGGACCAGAATTCGGGCTCGGGATCCAGTGGCATCCCGAAGCGCTGTTCGACGGCGACGAGCTGTCGAGAAAAATATTCGCCGCATTTGTGGAAGCGGCGGGGAAGAATTGTGAAAACAAAAATGAGTGAGAGAACATCTCACTCATTTTTTAGATTTGCGTTAATTTTACCTTTTCTCAGTTCTCCTGATACGACAGCATGCACAGAAGGTTCGGCGTCGTGAACTGAGGCGCGGATTCCGCCAGGTAGGAGTCGGATGCGGAGAAGTAGACGGGGGAGCCGTCGGCAGCCGAGCATACGGCCGATGTGATCTGCATCGGCGCAGAGATCTGGACAGGCTTCGTTTCTCCTAAGCTCAGCTTCCAGACGCTCACGCTGTTCCGGTTTGTATCCGGCACTGCCTGCGTGTAGATAAGCGCCTGACCGTCTTCAGAGAAACTGATGGATTCGAAGTTCCCTCTGAGCTGGCTCCGGCCCTTGCCGGCTCTCATGCCTGCGTCGGTAATGTACAGACCCAGGTCGATGTTTTCCTGCTTCAGATAGGCCAGCTTTCCGGTCTGTTCAGCATAGTCAAAATCGGTGACCTCCCGGGCGACGATCGTCTTTCTGAGAAAGCCGGATTCGTTCTCCGACAGCTTGTACAGGTCGAAGGTCTGCCCGTCGTCCGTCGTTCCCAGCAGCATCATCACCTGATGCTCAGGACTCCAGATCATTTTTTTTACAGTCAGATCCTTGTCGAGGGTATAACGCTTCGTCTCTCCGTCGGGAGTCGCGAATACCAGATCGCCTCCGCTGATATAGGCGATTTTGTCATCGTCCCAGCAGGTGAAGACGCCGCTCGTTATCGTCTGAGCAGCCGTGACCGTCGTCTCGGTGCTTTTATCGAGAGAATACCACATGATCTGATAATATCTGCCGTTAAGCGTGCTGTCGGTGGTTCTCTTCGTATAGTAGATGCCCTTGTCGGTGAATTCAGCGCTCCCGAGCTGAGTGTCAGACGAGACAAGATTGACGAGGCTGCCGGAAGCTGTGTCAAACAGATCGATGGTGGAGCTGTTCGAGCCCTCTGAAGACTGTCCGATTGACAGGACCTGAGATCCGCCTTCGGAAATATCCTGAACACGTCCGCCCTGGCGAACCATGAACGATGTGATATTGACGGGCGAGCTTTCAGTCTGCGACAGGGTGATCACTTTGTTTTCAGGAATCAGAACGCCCGAGCAGCCGGTCAGGATCAGGATAACCGCAGCGCAGGACAGCGCCGCGAGGATTATTCGTCTACGCATTGCCGTTCTCCTTCTGTGTTCCGTCCGCTTCGAGGACAGGCAGGCGGATCGTTACATTCGTTCCTTCACCCACCTTCGAGTCGATCGTGATCCGGCCGTTGTGCTTTTCAGCGATCTGCTTGACGAGATACAGGCCGAGACCGGCACCGCCTTCACCTTCGCTGCGGGCACGGTCCTCTTCGACACGGTAAAACGCCGAGAAGATCATATCCTTCTGGGCCGGATCGATGCCGGTTCCGTAGTCGCGGATCGAGGCCGCAAGCCATCCGTCCTCGCCGGTCAGGATCACGTCGATGATCCCGCCCTTGTCCGAATATTTGATCGCGTTATGCAGGATATTGATAAACATCTGCGAGAGCCGGTCGTAGTCGCCGAGGATCAGCGGAAGATCGGGTTCCGATTTGTACGTGATCTCGATCTCCTTCTGCCAGCCCTTGACGCGCATCTGATCGACGACGTCATGCAGCAGAACGTCCAGGCTTATCGTCGTACGCCGTACCGAGAACTCGAGATTGTCGAGACGGCTGGCGCTGAGCAGATCGTCTACCAGGCGGACCAGACGATGGCCTTCCCGGTTTATCGTCGCCAGCGAGCTTTCCAGCAGCTTCGGATCCTGAACGTTGCGCCGTTTGAGCATATCGGTATAGCCGATGATGGTCGTAAGCGGGGTACGCAGCTCATGGGAAACCGAGCTGATGAATTTCTGCTGTTCCCGTTCGATTCTCCGCGTAGACGTGATGTTTCGGATGATGATCATATAGTTCTCTTCGAGCCCGGGCTGGCGAATCGGAGATCCGGTCAGCAGCAGGATCCGGTCGTTGCATTCGACCTCTTCGGAGATATAGTTCTGATGACGCTTCAGCGAATCAAAGATGTCGCGGAGAAAGCTCTGATACGTGAAGTCGTAGATCGTCTTCGCGTTGGCGACGCCGAAATATGTCTTCAGATAGGAATTGGACGCGGTGATGTTGCCTTCCTGATCCAGCGCGATCAGCCCGTCGTCGAGAGAAGCCAGAACAGATCCGAGACGTTCGCGTTCTCCCTTGAGCTGCATGATCACGCTGTTGATGTTCTGGGTCATCTGGTTATAGACCTCGGTCAGATCGCCGATCTCATCATCCCATTTATACTGGATCACGACGTTATAATTGCCGTTGTCAATCTCTTTTGAGATCCGTGTCAGATCCTTGATAGGCTGGATGAACTGATTCGCAAAGCGTATGATCAGGAATGTCAGGATAATAAGGCCTGCCAGACCGCAGATCAGCAGAATGATGACAACGTAGTTGGTAAGCTGTGATACATAGCTCAGAGAGTAGACATTCGCGTAATAGCCGATGCGCACGTTTTCGAATTCCAGAGGCGTCATAAAAAACAGTTCGTCCTGACCGTTTATTGTCCGTATTGAAAAGACGCTACGGTCGCTGTCCGCGCATTTTTCATACTCTGCCTTCAGGAAATTCGTCGGTTCCGTATCCGCGTTTCGGTTGAGCGGAGTGCCGTCCAGGCTGTACAGATATACGACGCCGTTAGAGTAGCCGCCGATAATTTCCGCAACCTGCTGCGCGTTCGAACTGAACCAGGTGATCCGGTCGGTTACGGCAGCGGCTCCTGTCGTCTGCTGCTCGACCAGAAGCTCCGTGTTGACGGCGCTCTCTTCAATATTCGTTTTTACGTTCGAAACCGAGCTGTACCAGATCCCCTCGACTGCAAAGAAGACGACCAGCGCGAAGGTGACCGTATACAGCAGCAGATTGAACAGGACCATCCGGCTCCGGTAGTCGAGATGAATCATACCTTCCTCATCTTGTATCCGATGCCGAAGACCGTCTGGATAAGTTTATTGGGCTGGGTGTCGATCTTTCTGCGGATACGCTGGACGTGCATATCGACTGTCCGCGTATCGCCGTAGTAATCATAGCCCCAGATCTTTTCCAGCAGCGTTTCCCGCGGGAACACCTGTTCAGGATGCTCCGCCAGGAGGAACAGCAGATCGAATTCCTTCGGAGTCAGGTGGACCTCCTTGTCGTTGAGGGTAACGATACGTTCTTCCGGAATGATCTTGAGGGGACCGTTCGTAATGACCGTCGTTTCGTCCGCCTGCTTCGGGATCTTGCGGGCGCGCCGCAGATGCGCTTTGACCCGGGCCAGCAGCTCCCGGTTGTCGAAGGGCTTGGTCAGGTAGTCGTCCGCGCCGAGCTCGAGACCCAGCACCTTGTCGATGATGTCGGTCTTCGCGGTAAGCAGGATAATCGGCACATCGAGGAACTGAACCACCTCGCGGCAGACGTCGTAGCCGTTTTTCTTCGGAAGCATGATATCCAGGATAATAAGCTCCGGAGAGAAGCTGTGGGCCTTCTCTACCGCCGCCTCTCCGTCGTAAGCGACATCTACCTGATAGCCTTCAAATTCAAGCTCCATCTTTATCAGCTCGACAATCGACTGTTCATCGTCGACGACGAGTATTTTCTCATTCATCGGTTTCAGTTTTCCTTTCTTTTTCCGGACCCGGGCGCGTCGTATCGAACCACAGGTGGAACTGATCCTTATTTTCAATTGCCCTGAGGACGCGTTCGTCCGCATCGGGAATCGATTTTTTCAGATTTTTCACGAGATTTTTCATATCCTCGCGCTTCGTATGTCCGTCGGCCGGGCAGGTGCTTTTAACGACCGGCAGCGCCTTGAGCTCCGGATTGCAGACAATATCCTTCTCGCGGACATAAATCAGCGGACGTATCAGCGTGATATCCTTCCGGTCGAGATAGGTGACAGGGGAGAACGTGTTGATTCTGCCTTCGTAAAACAGCGACAGAAAGAAGGTTTCGATCGCGTCGTCGGCGTGATGGCCCAGCGCGATGGTCCTGCAGCCCAGCTCGATGGCGAGATCATGGAGGGCGCCGCGTTTCATGCGGGCGCACAGCGCGCAGGGATTCTTTTCCTCTCTGACATCGAAGACGATGGGGCCGATCTGGGTCTTCCGGATCGTGTACGGAACATCGAGATCTTCGCACATTTTCCGGATCGGTTCGAAGTCCATGCCCTCGAAACCCATATCCAGTGTGATCGCCTGAAGCTCGAAGGGAACCGGCGAGAAATGCCGGTAACGGGCCAGTGCGTAAAGCAGAGCCGTGCTGTCCTTCCCGCCTGACAGGCCGACGGCAATTTTATCGCCGGGCTGTATCATGTCGTATTTTTCTACTGCCCTTCTCATAGGGCCTAATATTTTTTTCATATTGATTTATTCTATCATGTTTTACATAGTTCAGGCCTTAACGCAGACGCTTACATCCGTCCAGTTGTCCATGGACAATAAAAAAAGACGGACCGTAGTCCGTCGGATGAGGGGAACAAGATGAAATATTGGGATTGTCTGTGGTTTAAGCTTCGACGATAACCGAAACGCCGTCGGGGATTACAACAATATGAGGATCCGTCAGACCTTCGGAAGCCGTCTTCAAAGCAGTTTCGAGATCCGGCGCGTATTCGAGCTTCATCGCTTCGATCATTTCCTTCTGAGCGGGATCCGATACGAAAATCACCCGGTGATTCGAAAGAATACGTGACAGGATCTGATATTCCCACTGGTCAGGCTTCGTCTGATCCATCGGGACCTTCAGAATTTCTTCCTGCAGCTTCTGCGGTGATTCACATTCGCTGAGCGCACGGAAGAAGCCTTCGCCGCCGGAGCCGTCGCTGCATGCGGAGGAGATGATAAGCGTGCCGTTGTCTGTCGCAGCCGCTTCCGCAGCGGTAAGACCCTTGACACTCTGGTAAACGTTCTGGTCAAGCGGGTATCCGCCGTTGGACGTGATGACGATATCGCCCTTCTGTTCAGGCTTGACGCGGCAGTAGTCCTTGATAAAGTCGCAGCCCTGACGGTGCGCTGTGATCGGATCGCCTGCAAACGCGGCGACCGTCTTCTTTTCACCGTCGATAACGACATTGACGATATATTTCAGTCCGGCCAGCTCGCAGGCCGCGAGCATATCCTTATGAATCGGATTGCCGTCGAGTATCCCCGTTCTCGAATAGGGACTGTCGATAAAGGCAGAGCAGTGATTGCCGAGTACTGTCGTTCTGCTGCAGACGCCCGGCAGAATGCTTTTGCGACCGCCGGAGAAGCCCGCGAAGAAATGCGGTTCGATAAAGCCTTCGGAGACGATCAGGTCCGCGTCCGCCGCGGCTCTGTCGATAACGAGGGGAGCTCCTGACGGCAGAATGCCGATTTCAATATTCTTCGAGTCGTCCTGGCTGTCGTGCACGACGATCTTTTCATTGCGTACGATATCTTCGCCGAGCTTTGCGATCAGCTCTTCTTCAGTCGTCGGACGATGGAAGCCTGTCGCGATGACAAGCGAGATGTCGATGTCAGGATTTCCTTCCCGAAGCTCCTTAAGGATAAAGGGCACGATATGCCTGCTCGGGACCGGGCGTGTATGGTCACTTAAGATCACCGCTGCCGTTTCAGCCCCTTTTGCAATTTCCGACAGCTTCTCGCTGTCGATCGGAGCAGCCATCGCGTCGAGGACCAGTTCGTCCTCGGTCTTGTCCGATGCCAGCTCGCTTACTTTGCTGACAAGGATTTCAGCGCCTTCAGGAACATCCAGAGGCATGCCGCATTTTGCGTAGGGAATTCTCATTGCTTT
>CALMRA010000058.1 GCA_937872065.1 uncultured Eubacteriaceae bacterium
AAGAAGATCAAAGCCGCGTTTTTTGATATTGACGGAACCCTCGTCAGCTTCAAGACCCACGATATTCCCGAAAGCACCCTGCGCGCGCTTAAAGAACTCAAAGAGAAGGGAATCAAGATATTCCTGGCGACCGGACGTCCGCCGGAGCATCTCGTCCATGTTCCTCATATCGATACGATGGGCTTCGACGGAACCATCGCGCTCAACGGCCAGTACGTGACTGTAGACGATAAACTCATTCGTGAAAGGTGGATCGCAAAGGAAGATCTGGAGCAGCTCCTTCCGTGGCTTGACGAGAGTCATACGGCGTGCTCGTTCTTCGAGCTCGAATATTCCTATCTGAATTTCATGACGCCCGCTGTCGAAGAGCTCAACAGGGTCCTCGGAGCGACCTCGCATCCGATGCCTGTAAACAGCACGGACCGGATTCAGACCGAACGCGTCTATCAGCTCAACGGCTATTTCGGGCCGGGCGGAGAAGTCGAATTCCTCGCTCATCTGCCCAACTGCAAGGCGGCCAGATGGAACGACATATTCGCGGACATCATGCCGGCCGACGGCGGAAAGCCTGAAGGAATTCAGAGCATCCTCGATCATTACGGCTACGACAAGACGGAATGCATCGCCTTCGGCGACGGCGGCAACGACGTTGACATGCTCGATTTCGCAGGCATCGGCGTCGCGATGGGCAACGGCGGAGACGAAGCGAAAGCGGCGGCAGATTTTATCGCGCCGACCGTCGACGAGGACGGAATCCTCAGAACGCTTAAGGCGTACAGCATCCTTTAATAAACGAACAACTAACGCGAAGCATCGCAGACAAAAAAACCGGCAGATCCTGACAATCCAGGCTCTGCCGGTTTTTATTGTATTGAAATTTCTAATCCTGCTGTCGGCTCGGCGGGCGTGTTTCAGGAAACCTCCGCTGCGCCTGTCCCTCTGCAGCCCCGGGATTACTCAGTCCGCGAGGCTTTTTCCAGCTCTTCGACAAACTGCCGTGTCATTTCGTCGCTGGCGGAGGCTCCGGGACAGAAACGCGCAACCGTTGTGTCGGGGCCTTCTTCCCAGCGGGAAAAGCTTACGTTCTGTTCAAGTCTGTCCAGCACATGGTTGGGAATCGTTACGAAGATCTGATTGGTCGTCGAATGATGCGCTTCGGGATATCCGAGACGCGCGCACGCCTCTTTGATAGTCTGCGCCTGCCTGAGCGCGTTCTCCCCGATTTTATAATACCTGTCCCCTGTCATCAGTTCTTCAAACTGAATTCCCAGCAGTCTGCCTTTCGCAAGCATCGCCCCGGCACGCTTGACGGCATAACGGATATTCTCGGCAAGCTCCGGTGTTCGCAGCACGAGCGCTTCTCCGAACAGCGCGCCGCATTTCGTTCCGCCTATGTAAAAGGCATCGAAAAACGAAGCGAACTCGGGCAGCGTCATATCGAAATCCTCTGCAGGCAGCGCATAGGCCAGGCGCGCGCCGTCTCCGTACAGATACAGGTCGTATTCCTTGCAGACGTCTAAGAGCGCCTGCAGCTCCGCCTTCGTGTAGATGCTTCCGGTTTCCGTCGGCTCCGAGATATAGACCATTCCGGGCATGACGATATGTTCGTGGTCGGAATTCGCCCAGTGGGCGCGGCAGTATTCGCGGACCTGCTCCGCGTTGATCTTGCCGTCTTCAGACGGAAGCGGCAGAACCTTATGTCCCGTCGCTTCGACCGCCCCGGTTTCATGCTCGGAGATATGACCCGTATCCGCGCATAGCGCGCCCTGCCAGGGCCTGAGGGCGACGGAAATAAGAAGTGCGTTCGTCTGGGTGCCTCCCGATAGAAACTGGACGCAGGCGTCAGGATCTCCGATTTTTTCGCGGATCAGCTCTGAAGCGTGCTCGCAGTGGCTGTCCGCGCCGTACCCCGGATGAAATTCTCCGTTTGTTTTAACCAGCGCATCGATTATTTCCGGTATCGCTCCGTCTGCGTAGTCGCATTCAATTCGTAATTTCTGCAATAATTTCTCCTTGTAATACCCGCTTTCGGGCTTTCTGTTTTTATCTGTATCGCTTTCAATCTCAATGAAGACCGTGTCAGGAAGCTATTTCCCGTTTTTTGGCCCTTATCGGGTATATCCGCTAATATTCCTTTTCAGACCTTCCGACGTCCTGAGACGTAAAAGCGCGGTTTTAATCATTTTTATATTGAACAGTCACGTTTTTTTCTGTATTTCGACCGTTCTTCATTTTTAACCGCTTCTGTCAACGATATGTTTTGGGGATTTTTAATTTTGATTTTACTATTTCCCGGGCAATATCCAGATTATTGCCCGAGCGTCAGTTCGGCAGGGGTAATACCGAGTCCGTCAGTCAGGATTTTCGGATCCAGCAGCAGCTGTTCGCCCTGTTTTCCGGCGCTGATCCCTATCTTTTCAAAGTCGAGCGCACTCCGATCGATATAGGTCGGAAACTCTTTTTTCATGCCGATCGGCGAGCAGCCTCCCCGTATATAGCCGGTAATATCCTTCAGGTCTTTGACGTGGAGCATCGAACAGCGTTTGTTTCCCGATGCACGGGCCGCCTTTTTCAGATCGAGCTCCTCCGCAACCGGTATGCAGCAGACGAAGTATCCGCCAGGCTCCCCGAGCAGTACGAGGGTCTTGAATACCGTCTCCGGGTCCTCACCCATTTCTGCCGCGGCATGAACGCCGGACAGATCGTCCTGACTTACCTCATAGCTTTTAAATTCGTATGAAAAGCCCTTCCTGTCCAGGATACGCATCGCGTTCGTTTTGGCTGTTTTTTTATTTTTCATTATCTCTCCAGTAATTTAAGTAATTATGCAGTAATAAAGAAACTATTCTAAGTATAAAGGTATAAATAAACAGACATACAAAGATCCGTGTTTTCTGAAATCCGATACCTCAAATCCGATAATAGATTCTATCATACTATCGGTACAGGAGACGTGTCGGTTCTGATCCTTCAGTAAAGACAGTCTGTAAACTTCATAAGGGAAACGGCATGCAGAATGAATAAACGACAATATAATCCGGCGCTGCTGGAAGCGCTGAACGAGCGCAAACGAATCGACAACGAAGACGGACTGATTATCATCGAAAAACCGGTTCCGGAAAGCGATGAAGAAGGTATTCTCGACCCGCGGATCGTCAAAGGCATGGAAGAAGCGGCCAGAGAGATGAACGGTCACACGGAAAAAGATTCGGCACTGGATCGGGCTGGTAAATCCTTCAGGACGTTCGGACGCCATCTGAAGGGCGTCGGCAGATTTATCGGAGGTGATATGACGGGACTGACAGCGCCGATAGGCGCCATGTTCGACGTCGTCCGAAGCATCCCGCTGGGCATGCCCGTCCGTGTCTTCGATCAGCATGTCCATAACGAAGATTACGGAGACCATCAGGTCACACTCAGGCTGTACAAGCCGGAGGAACGCGACGAGGATCTGCCTGTTCTGATTTATATTCACGGAGGGGGGTTCATCGGAGGGAATCTTGAAGGCGTCGATGAAATGTGCCGGTTCATGGCTGCAAAGGGCGGATGTCTTGTCGTCTCCGTCGACTACCGGCTCGCGCCTGAGCACAAGTTCCCGTCGGCTCTGTCCGACTGCAGAGCCGCTGTAAACTGGGTCTGGCACAACGCCCGGCGTTTCGGCGGCGATGTGAACCGGATCACAGTCGCAGGCGACTCTGTCGGCGGCAATCTTGCCGCCGCATGCGTACTTCTCGACGAACGACGGGTGCGCGAAGGCAAAAGACGGCGCATCGGCGCGCAGATCCTGCTGTATCCTACCCTTAACCTGAGCGGTATTCCGGATCTGAAATACCGGTTCAACCGCAATAAATTCAATGTGAAACCGGAATATCAGCAGACTGTCAATCAGATGGTCTATTCGATGCGGCTGCTCGTAAACTGTATTCCGCTGGTCATCGGCAAGTTCAGTCTGAACGATCCGCTGGTCAATCCGTATTTTGCAGACCCGCTGCCTGAGATTCCGACACTGCTGTGTATCGGTGAGTTTGACTGTCTGAGACCGGAGACGGAGGCATATGGAAAGAAGCTGATGAAAAACGGTTCTCCCGTTCGAATCATCCGTTATGCGGGCGTCGGACACGGTTATGCGGATCAGGTAGGGGTGCTGCCTCAGGCAGAAGATACCCTCGTGGAAATGTCCAGATTTATTACCGACTGCTTTCCCCAGCGTATTTACTGATTTTCCGATTATCCTGTCCAAAAGCAGTCAAAGTAAAAATAATAAAACGAAACGCATTGAACATGAAACTATCTATTTCAGTCTGATGCGTTTCGTTTTATTTTGTCTGATTCTTTAACTTTTTTCTAATCCGTTCGCTTCTGCGGACATTGAAGTAGAAACGACTGTCAGTAAAAGCTTATGTCGTTAAAATCTTCAATCGAATCCTGATCTGACATCAGGATTACGGCGCTGTATTCTGCAGGTTCTTCTGCGTTCAAATCGAACGTGAATCCGGGCGCCGTTACGATAATCACCTTCCCCGCCGTATGACAGCAGTTCAGATAATCGTTTTCTTTGAGCAGCTCCAGATACTCCTCTGTTCTGCTTTTAGAGAGTCCCCACTTCTCTTCGCAGACTCCGTAAGTCAGCATCAGGATTGAGCATTCTTCCATTTCCGCCAGCATGTTCTGCAGCAGCAGAAAAGCCTCGGAATGTTCCTCTCTGAAGGCAGCCGTTTTTTCCAGCCTGCTCTAACTGAATAATTCCGTATTTCTTATTAGTGCGGTTTTTGACATCGATCCTCCTGAGCTGCCGTTTCAGGATTTGTCTCCTGTTTTAAGGCGTACTCTACTCGGGTAAGCTAATTATACGTCAACGCGAATCGAAATAAAATGTTTTCGAATAAGCCGCCTGACGATGTGCTGTTCTGCGCGTCCGTAAGTCTCCTGAACGAGTGCCTGAATTGTCATTCTTTTCGCCTTTTACGACCTAAAAACCCAGGGCGCAGATCCCGGCTTCATGCTATTCTGATAGTATAAATATTATTATCAGAATACATCAGCGCGAGACGGAGGAATAAAATGATCGGAGACAGGCTGTCCGGAAAAGTACTGAACACAAAGCTCATCACGGACGTGGAAGATATCATGCTCGAAGCCTATGAGCTTCCGGACGGATGGGTGGATATCGGCGTCTTTACCACAGAGCTTGACGGAATAGGCTATGCGGCCGCGGACGACGCAACCAAAAAAGCCAACATCGACGTCATGCAGATCACAACCAGTTACGGAACCAGCGGCCAGGCGGGAAACGGCCAGGTTTTCGGTGTGATATCCGGGCCTACGGTCTCCGATGTCGAAAACGGACTGCGCTACGTACGGGATTTTACCGAACGTCATTCGGAGCTGTACAGTATCGCTGACGACGATTCCGCCGCTCTGTTCGCCCAGTGCATCCCGAAAATCGGCAGATATTTTTCGCAGGCATACGGGCTCAAGCCGGGTTCGTCCATCGCCTATCTGCTGGCTCCGGTACATCTCGGGGTAATCGGCGTAGATGAGGCGCTGACTCAGGCAAACTGCGAGGTCATCTGCTATCAGTCGATGCCCGGCCCTTCGAACATGACGGGCGCGATCCTGACCGGAACAGAATCCGCCTGCAGGACAGCCTGCACTGCCTTCCGCGGCGCCGTTCTCGACACGGCCGCAGATCCCCTGGAATTCTAATTGAATCAGACGTCAGAAAGCCCCGGATTTATCGTGAATAAATCCGGGGCTTTTTTGCAGGTTCTTCATCTGCGCATTATTTTTTCCCGTGACGGCGGACGGGCCTTACGAAATCCTTCAGATATCCGTAGCCTTCCCGATCCATTTCCGAATACGGAATAAAGCGCAACGCCGCACTGTTGATGCAGTAGCGTATTCCGGTGGGTGATTCGGGATCTCCGTCAAATACGTGTCCGAGATGGGAGTCTCCGGTACGGCTCCTGACCTCGGTCCTCACCATACCGTGGGAACGGTCCCTGCGCTCGATCAGAACCGGCTCTTCGATGGGCTTTGAGAACGCGGGCCAGCCGCAGCTGCTCTGGTATTTGTCTGCAGAAACGAACAGCGGCTCTCCGGTAACGATATCGACGTATATTCCCTTTTCATCCTGATCCCAGTACTGATTGTGGAAGGGCTGTTCGGTTCCGCTTCTCTGCGTGACCTCGTACTGTTCGCGGGTAAGCCAGGATCTGATTTCTTCTTCGGACGGCCTCCTGTAGCAGCCGGGATCGATCTTGACCTTTGACAGAATTTCGATTTCCTTCACCGGAATATGACAGTAGCCTTCGGGATTCTTGTCGAGATATTTCTGATGATACTCTTCCGCAGGAAAGAAGTTGATAAGCGGTCCGATCTCGACTTTGAACGGACTGATCCGTTCCCGTTCGATTTTCGCAACCTCTTCGACGCTTTTTCGCATCTGATCGTCCGTATAGTAAATGCCGGTCTGATACTGGCTTCCGATATCGTTGCCCTGCCGGTTTGAGACGGTCGGATCGATCACATAAAAATAATCGAAGAGCAGCGTCTCGAGACTTACCTGATCAGGATCGTATTCTACTCTGACGGTTTCTCTGAAACCTGTCTGTCCCGTACAAACGCTCCTGTAATCCGCGCATTCTTCTCCGATTCCGTTCGCATAGCCGCTGACTGCACTGACCACTCCGGGTATCGAAGAGAACAGCTTCTCAAGTCCCCAGAAGCAGCCTCCGGCAAAATAAATCGTTCGTTTTTCCATTAGCATTCCTCCAGTTCTTTTGCTGGTCGCTCTACTTATACCCGATTTGAGGACGCAAGTGCAGTTCATCAGTTAAAAGCTGACAAAACGAGTCAGATTTACTTCTTATCTGTAGCGTCTTTGATTCCTTTAGCGAAATCGGGACTGAACGCATGGGCTTTTTCATCAAGCGCAAAAAATGTCGATGTGCCCTGCGCGATCAGGCGGCCCTTTTCGTCGTGGATATCGACGTCGTAGAAACAGATCTTGCGGCCGTGCTTGATTTCATCCGCTTTTGCGAACAGCTTTTCCGTATTGAGCGCCGGATTCAGGAAATTCATCGTCGCGCTAATGGTCGTCATCGCGATCCCGTAGGACGCCGCCGCATTTCCGCAGACGGTATCCGCCAGGCTGAAGAGCACGCCTCCGTGGACAGCGTTGATGACATTCATATGATCCGGACGGATTACAAGCTCGCCTTCCGCGTGTCCTGCCGATATTTTCGTTATTTCGACGCCCAGTTCGTTGGGAAACAGGTCGTGATCTTTTCTAAGCTGTCTCAATTCCTCGTAATCCATTCATTTTCTCCTTTTATTGAATCCAGTATTAATCAGGCGGCTGCGCCGCGTATTTCCTGCCGGACGGCATGATTCCCGCCGTCTCAGCTCTGCTGTGTCTGCGAATCGTCCGGAACATAATCCGGAGACTGTACCGGCTTCATATCCAGCACCGGCGTTCCGTCAAACATATCGGCGCCGGTAAAACGTACGACGTTTTTATCAACGCCTACGATCGTAATTTCCGACAGTCCGATGGGATTCGGTCTGTGGGGCGCCCGTGTCGCAAACAGGCTCTTCATCGGTCCGACACCACGGACCGGAACCGTAAGTTTGTATCCCTCTGACCGGTCGAAGCAGAAGATCAGCGCGTAGCGTTCTCCAGGCTTCACGTCCCGGAGTCCTTCCTCCATTTCCTCGTCAAAGATGATCTCACAGACCGTATCGGGTGCGTCGCGTCCCGCTTTTGGTGTCTCCGAACGGTTGTGATACGGCGTTCGGATCACACCGATGGGCTTATATTCTATTGTCATTGTCTTCCCTCGCTTTATATCCAACTATAACAGAAAAGTATTACCTTTCCCGAATAAAAAACCGTACAATTATCCCTGTTTTAGATTGACTTTTAATCTGAAGGGACTAAAATATAAGTGAATCCGGTAGGTGAGGCTACCACAGGGATACGGACTGCTGCCGCGGAGCGATGGAGACATCGTGAGAAGGTTTGAACAGGCTGGGCCGCGAAGGCTCAGCATAACGCAGTTTCACAGCCCTGCGGAGCTAAAGCTCAGACGGCGTTTTTTGTACATTACCGTCTTTTCGGAAGAAAAGACGGTTTTTTTATTCTGAGTGGACCGGACGTTTGCATATTTTAGAAAGGAGCTGGAAGTGATGGAAACCGGAAGCGACAGCAGCACAAAACCCGCAGAGCGATGTCCGAATAATATGGCCGGTTTGTTCCTGACGAACGATCCGTCCTTCTGACCCGCTTTCGTTTTTGTGTCCTGCTTCCGATGACAGATCAGACGATCTGAACAGGAGGTAAGGCGATGAAAAATCTTCTTTTCAGGAGCAGCATGGGTGAAATCTGCTCCGAACAGACACTGGACCGTATGCGTTTTGCGAGCGACCACAGCGAATCGGAAATCTATTCCCGTTTTAATACAACTGAATCCGGACTCACGGCGGAAAACGCTGCGGCAGCCCGGGAAGAATGCGGCCCGAACACCGTAACGGCAGGTAAAAGCATATCGACGGCCGACCGTCTGGCCAGAGCCTTCATCAACCCGTTTACCGCCGTTCTCGCAGGACTCGCCGTAATCTCTGTCTTCACGGACGTAATCTGGGTCCCCGAAGCGGAAAAAAGCTACCAGACAGTGATCATTATCGCGATTATGGTTCTGATGTCCGGCATTCTGCGTTTTTCGCAGGAAACGAAAAGCAGCAGAGCGGCACAGAAGCTCTCCGACATGATCCGGACCACCGTATGTGTGATCAGACCTGAAACAGGCGAACAGGAAATCCCCGCAGACGAAGTCGTCGTCGGGGATATTGTCAGGCTCTCGGCAGGAGATCTGATTCCCGCGGATTTGAGAATTATCTCGGCTAAAGATCTGTTTGTCAGCCAGTCCTCGCTGACCGGCGAAAGCGAACCTGTCGAAAAGAACGCGTCTGTCTGCCCCGTCAATACGGCGCTTACCGACTGCTCGAATCTCGTGTTCATGGGCAGCAGCGTCGTCAGCGGCAGCGCGAGGGGCGTCGTGGCGGCAGTCGGCAATCAGACTGTTTTCGGAAAGACCGCCCGTTCCCTGTCGTCCCGTCCCGTCAAGACAAGCTTCGACAAGGGGCTCGACGATCTGTCGAAGGTCCTGATCCGCTTTATGCTGGTGATGGTTCCGGTGGTCTTTGTCGTAAACGGACTGACAAAGGGCAACTGGCTCAGCGCGGCTCTCTTCGCGGTATCTATCGCCGTGGGGCTTACACCGGTCATGCTGCCGATGCTCGTCACCACCTGTCTTGCGAAGGGTTCTCAGACGATGGCGAAGAAAAAAGTCATCATCAAGAATCTGAATGCGGTCCAGAATCTCGGCGCGCTGGACATCCTGTGCACTGACAAGACCGGAACGCTGACCCGGGACCAGGCGGTCCTGCGGGGCTTTTACGATATCGAAGGAAACGACGATGTCAGCGTCCTTCACAGCGCATTCCTGAACAGCTGGTATCAGACGGGACTTAAGAATGTGACGGATACGGCGATTATCGCCCGTCGGGAAGAACTGTGCGGCACATATCCGGAACTGAGAGGGATCGTCAGCGGTTCTGAAAAAATAGACGAAATTCCGTTCGATTTCGAACGCAGACGCATGAGTGTCGTCGTCCGTGAAGACGGTCTCCCCGAACGTATGGTCACAAAGGGCGCAGTCAAGGAAATCCTGTCTGTCTGCTCGAATGTCAGGTACCGCGGCGAAGTGACGCAGCTTACCGACGAACTCAGAGAACTGTTTCTGAATTACACGGACAGCCTGAACGCAGGCGGAAGACGTGTCCTCGCGGTCGCCTGCAAGGACGCGCCGTCGCAGAAAACCGATTTTGTCCGCGGCGATGAAACAGACATGACGCTTATCGGCTGCCTCGCGTTTCTGGACCCTCCGAAGGAATCCGCAGCGCCGGCGATCCGATCGCTTAAAAAGTACGGCGTCGAAGTCAAGATCCTGACCGGCGACAATGAACGCACAGCGGCCTGCATCTGCAGAGAAGTCGGGATTTCTCCCGACCGTCTCCTGCTCGGATGCGACATGGACCGGATGAGCGACGAAGAACTTAAGGTCCGCGCCCGCGGCGTTTCGCTGTTCGCGAAGCTGACGCCTGCGCAGAAGGTCCGGGTCGTAAGCATCCTTCGTGAAGACGGCCATACGGTAGGCTTCATGGGCGACGGCATCAACGACGCGCCTGCGATGAAGAGCTCGGATGTCGGGATCTCGGTGGATACCGCAGTGGATATCGCCAAGGAAACCGCGGACGTAATCCTGCTCGAAAAGGACCTGGGCGTTCTCGAACACGGGATCATCGAAGGCCGCAGAACCTACGCGAATATCATCAAGTATATTAAAGTGACTGTCTCCTCGAATTTCGGGAACATGTTCTCCGTCCTGACGGCGAGCATTTTCCTGCCGTTCCTGCCGATGGCGGCGCTGCAGCTGCTCCTGCTCAATCTGATCTACGATTTCGCATGCATTGGAATTCCGTGGGACAACGTGGACAGCGAAGTTCTGCTCAAGCCGCGCTGCTGGAAGTCGGATTCGCTGAGCCGCTTTATGATCTGGATGGGTCCCGCAAGCTCGGTATTTGATATCACCACGTTCCTGTTCATGTATTTTGTAATCTGCCCCGCGGCTTTCGGCGGCCAGCTGTACTCTCAGCTGACTGATCCGGCTGCTCAGCTCGCGTATATCGCGCTGTTCCAGAGCGGCTGGTTTATCGAATCGATGTGGAGCCAGTCCATGGTAATCCAGATGATCCGCACCGAAAAGATCCCGTTTATTCAGAGCCGTCCGTCGCTGAAGAGCGGGCTGATGTGCGCAGGCGGTATCGCCGCCGCGACGATTATCCCGTTCACGTCCTTCGCTCCGGCTCTCGGCTTCTCGGTTCTGCCGGGCTTCTACTTTATCGGACTCGGGCTGATCATCGTCGGCTACCTGACACTGGCCGAACAGGTCAAGAAGGGCTATGCGAGAAAATACGGCGAACTGCTGTAAGACTGATACTGAAAAGCAGAAAACTGAATTCACGGCCGCTGGGAAACCGGCGGTTTTTTCATGTCAAAAGTATGGTCAGAAATATAATCGTACAAAAAAACCGGTTCCTATGCAGCCTTTGTGATCAGGATGCATCTCGAAACCGGTTGGAAAACTGGATTTAAAGCAGTGAAATGAGCCACGGGGTCACATAGGTTTCGACAAAACCCGCGACAATCAGCAGCGGCAGGATTATCATCACGTACAGCCTCAGACAGTCCGCCAGCAGCTTTCTGAACGGAGTCGACTCCATTCTCATGCATTTTCTCGTCATCTGAACACAGACGTAGATACCGGCCGACATGGCCAGGAGCAGCGCCGGCAGTTCGAAAATCCCGTGGGGCAGTATTCCCGCACAGACAATAAACACGAGATTTGCCGAGCGTGCGGCAGCCGTCACCGCTGCACCGATCATCGCAGAGTTGGAAATGGTGATAACGGCCGGCAGAAAGAAAAACGGGATAAAGCCGTACAGCATACACAGGGCCGTGGCCCGCAGATTGTTCAGGATCAGGAGAAACGGATTGATGCTGTCACCGTCCATCACCCACTGAGCGGAATCGTAAAAGGAGCTGACGAGGGCATCCGTCTCCTCCGGATGAACCCAGAAATAAGCCCCGCTGATCACAGCAGCGCCGAGAAAAACTCCCGTCACGATCAGGACATAACGGTACAGCGGTCCGTTTAAAAATGTTCGACATTCGGAATAATTACGTTTAATCATCCCTCTATTGTAGCATTGATTTTGTCGCTGATCTCAAAACGGCATTTCGGGGCCATCTCTGCCGGCCGCTTCAAAGAACCCTGACAAAGCGGAAGCCGGATCTTCCGGTCCGGCTTCTGCTTTTCATTGTATTTTTTCGGTCTGTTTTATGACGCCGATGTGATGATCAACGTCGCAGACGCTATCTGCGTCCTTCGATATTCTGCAGATAGGCGCTCATGTCGAAATCGCTCCAGCCTTCCCCGTCTTCAAGGTACAGACAGTAGCGAGGATCCCCCGCTTCAGTGAGCGGGCCGTAGTTCATCCAGGTGTCGCCGTACTTGTCGGCGATCGGGACGATCTTTGCCAGCTGTACAGGGAAATACCAGCGGTCCTGAATATGCGTGCCCCAGGCCGCCCAGATTTTCGTGCCCGGATACTGAGACAGGATATCGTTGATGACCTTCAGATTTTCCGCGGTCCATTCCGGGTTCGCGATTTCATCGAGCTCGTTCAGATGGGTCGCACGCTGGGGATACAGCGACAGGATGATCCAGTTTTTGTAGCCGTAGTCCGCGGAGATATGGCGGATGGTCCCGAGAGTCGGGTCCGTGTTGTCAGGCGCTCCGATGCTCGGGTTGATGCTCATGACGATCAGAGTCGGAGCAGACGGGTCGGTAATACAGCCGAGTACGTAACGCGCGGTGTTGTCGGCGTCGGTTTGATAGATCCATTCAGACATTTCTTTCTCCTTCAGATGTGATAGATGTGGCTTTTAATGTGATCTGTTAATTAATATTCTCTACAACCGTTACATACCCATTGAGAACGCCGATTTCCTTATCCGGCCAGAAGCTTGTTCGTCTTTTTCAGGAAACGCGCCGGTATGGGCCTTTCGAGCTTCCACGTGATGCTCATCGGACGGCTTCCCGTATGACTCTGATAGTCGGCCGGACCGAGGAATGTGTAAGGCTCCGTTCCGTAATCATCGTTTTTATATTCCCTGACAAACAGCAGGATTCTGCTGCCCGTATCGCGATGACTGATGTACCTGCGGCCTGTCGGGGAATCTTCGCTTGTCGTGCTCTGGCTCTGCCAGTGAAAGAGTCTGTCACTGATAGAATAGTCCTCGTACATCGTCGTCGGCGAGTAGTCCTTGTCCGCCTTGTTGAGCGTGATAAAGAACAGGTCCGTCTTCTTGTCCTTCAGGTACTTTACGCCTTCACGGACAGTCGAAACCTTTTCGATATCCATCGCCGCAAGAATCTGATTGCGCGAATAGGTGCAGTGGAGATCCAGCGGACAGTCGAAGCCGAGATCTGCGGGTTCTCCGATAAAGTCGATCCGGTCGAGACGGTATTCCAGAAGTTCGATCAGCTCGCTGCAGATCTCCGGCGCCGCATTGATCTTCCGGAACACTTCCAGAGGATCGGCAGACCCGGCTTCCTGCCAATCCTTATTCCAGACTGTGAGCTGAAACATCCGGACCATCCGTTTTTCAGCATCACTCATCGAAGCGTAATCAGCCGTATCGAGGTTTTCCAGCAGGTCGAGCAGGAACGAGATCCAGCGGCAGGAGTCGATCGGACACAGCCGGGCGAAGCCTTTCGCATAGATTTCTCTGTCCGGTGCTTCGAAGGACGAAATGACTCCCGCGGCTGCGCAGAGCTCGGAGAACAGTCCTGCTTTGTACAATCTTCTGATATCGAGATGATAGTAGTTCAGAAACGATGCGAGAGAGAGCTTCTCTCCCGTATCCGATTCGAAATTCTCGATCCGGTCGATGAGCGCCTTCCGTCCTTTGAAAGAAGCCCTGATGTTGTCGAGAATACTATTGCGGGCGATCTTCTCAAGATGAATATAGCAGCCCTTCGGAACGTTGACGAAGCCGCTCTCGATCTCTTTCCGAATCCCTTTTCTGGTCGGTTCGAGGAGGGCGGCGAACTTGCTTTCGAAATCGTAGCGACGGTCTGCCTGGCCGATAAAGTCGAGGACCGTCAGGCATTCTTTCCCTTCGGACAGACGAAGTCCGCGCCCGAGCTGCTGCAGGAAGACGGTCAGACTCTGTGTCGGTCGAAGGAAAAGCACCGTATCCACCTGCGGGATATCGACGCCTTCGTTGTACAGATCGACCGTGAAGATATAGCGGACTTCTCCTGAGATAAGCTTTTTCTTCGCGCCGTCCCGTTCTTCTTCGGAAGAATTTCCGTTGAGCGCGGCAGCCGGAATTCCGTGCCGGTTGAAAAAATCCGCCATAAAATCCGCGTGTTCCACCGATACGCAGAATCCGAGCCCCTTGACGGTATCGGGATCCGTCAGATACCGGTCGAGGGCGTCGATAATCAGGCCGGCTCTTTTTTCCGCTGCATGACGGTCCAGCGTGTACAGATTCGTCAGCTGATTCGTATCGTAGCCGCCGCGGCTCCATTTCAGTTCCCGTAGATCCGTTCCGTCCGATACGCCGAAATACTGAAACGGACTGAGCAGTCCCCTGTCGATGGCTTCCGGCAGCCGGATCTCGGCTGCGGTCCGTCCGTCGAAGTATTCGAGGATATCCCTGCCATCCATTCGTTCGGGAGTCGCGGTCAGTCCCAGCAGGATCTTCGGTCTGTAGTGGTCGAGCAGCTTCGCGTAAGACGGAGCTGCCGCATGATGAAATTCGTCGACGACGATATAGTCGTAAAATTCCGGATCGGTCTTCTCCGCCCAGTCCGCCGAGTTGAAGGTCTGGACAGACATAAACAGATGGTCCGAAGACGACGGTCTGTAGCTTCCGACATAAAGCTCGCCGAAATTCTGATCTCTGAGTACACCCCGAAAACATGCTATACTCTGTTCGAGAATCTCTTCGCGATGCGCGATAAACAGCAGCCGGTTCGCCTTGCCGGGGTTTGCCTGAACAAATCTGAGATAGTCGAAGGCAGAGATCACAGTTTTTCCTGTTCCGGTTGCGGCGACAACAAGATTCCGGTAATGTCCCCGGATCTTCCGTTCCGCCTCGAGCTCGTCCAGAATCTCCTGCTGAAAGGAATACGGGCGAATATCGAACATATAAGAACCAGGCTTTTTCCCCTTCGATTTCTGGAGACTGAGCGCCTGCTCGAACTTCTCGCGGCTCTCCGGCTTATAGGTTTCGAACTCGCCGGCTTCCCAGTAGCTGTCGAAGGTCGCGCCGATTTTCCGGATCATTTCCGGCTGATCCTTCTCCGTCGTCTTCACATTCCACTCGAGGCCGGAGGTCACCGCCGGGCTTGAAAGATTCGAAGAACCGACATAGGCGGTCGTAAATCCAGTGTTACGAAAGAATATATAAGATTTCGCATGAAGTCTGGTGCGCTGCGTATCATATGAGATCTTGATCTGCGTATTATCGAGCCTGCTCAGCTCTTCCACCGCCTTCAGATCGGTCGCTCCCATATAGGATGTCGTGATGATCCGGAGCTGCCCGTTGTTCTGAGTGAAGGTCTTCAGCTCGTCGAGAATCATCCGCAGCCCGCTCCATTTGATAAAGGAGATCAGAAAATCGATCCGGTCGCTGGACAGGATCTCTTTCTTGAGCTCGGTGATCAGCGCCGGCTCCCTGACCGCGCCGGTAAAGAGCGAGGACCTGGCGACTGAAGTCTCCAGATGGGGCAGCGAAGTTCTGGCTCCCTGCGCGCTGATCCTGTCAGTCAGAGCGGTGAGCAGCTTCGCTTCCTTTTCCACGAGCTTCTCCTTAAGATCCGGATCCGCGGTCTCCGCGATCTGCTCGATAAGCCGGTTGATCAGAGCGATCTGACTCTGCGTATCTTCCTCATTTTCGAACAGGCTGCGAAGCCCTTCCTCCGCGACTTCAGACACATAGGCAGACAGAATCTGAGGCGCCTCCGCCGGGTCGATCGCGGTTTCCTCCGCGACCTGCTTCTGTTTATATTCCTCCAGTTCCTCCCGGATCTGACGGTTTACAACTTGTTCATACAAGCCGGATTTTAACATGATCACTCCGTGTTTGATTTATTTAATTTCCACAGATTTTTTTAATCGAATAAATGTTCTTTCATTCAGTTATTCCGTATCTTTTCTCAGTATTTCAAGATACTTCTCATATGAAAATATTTTTGTACGGCCTCTCTTAGGATTTTCAACGAGAATACCGAAATCGATAAGCTTTTTAGCTGCGCTGGAAACCGTATTATAGGCAATTCCCAGTTCGTTCGCTGTTCTTTTAATTTCAATGATCGGATTCTTCTCCAGGTAATTAAAAAGAAGCAGTAAGTTCTGATTTCTTGAAACCCTGGAAATACTGGTCAAGTTTTTGACATGAAGTTCTGCCAGCTGCCGAATCGTAGTACTCGCATCCTGTGCAGATTCATAGACTGCCTGCAAGAAAAACTTGATCCATTGTTCATAGTCACCTTTTCTTCGCACCTCCGACATGCGATCGTAATACTCGAGTCGATTTTTTTTTAGAAAATAAGAAAGATAAAGAGCCGGCGTGGTTAAGACTTCTTGCTCCAGTAAAAATAATGTGATCAGCAGTCTGCCTACCCGTCCGTTTCCATCAAGAAATGGATGTATTGTTTCAAATTGATAATGTATTAACCCCGCTCGAACTAAAGGATCCGTATCATCAAGTGCATTGATATATTTTTCCAAATCTGACATACACTCTGGCATGTCCTCGGGAGACGGCGGAATGTAACGAGCATTATTTAGTGTACTTCCGGCTCCGCCGATCCAGTTTTGAGACCGCCTGAATTCTCCGGGAGATTTTTCTTCTCCTTTTACACCTTCCATCAGAACGGCATGTGTTTCCCTTATAAGCCTGTTACATAACGGAAGTTCTTCAAGGCGTTTCAGGGCGTATTCAGTCGCTTGGATATAATTTACGACATCCTCGATATTCTGATTCGTATTTGTTTCTATTTCAGGATCCAGAATATCTTCAAGAGTAGCCTGAGTTCCTTCTATCTGAGATGATAAAAGAGCTTCCTTTCGAACATACATAGAAACAAACAACGGAAGCGATGGTATTTGAGAAGCCAGTCCTTCAAGGTATGATATTGCTTTATTCGCCTTTATAACAAGCTGAAGTCCCTCTTGATCCAGATCCACGGCAGGAACAGGAGGCAGCTTTGCCGGCAAAAATGAATTATAAGCAAACTTTCCAGATAAATTCTTTTTCCATTTTCCGCTTCTGTTTTCCATATTCATCTCCCAGATTGAAAACTCACCCCACAAAAGTGACTTAATATTTCAGATTATTACTATTTTCTGAAACATAGATTTTCTAATCCTATTCTATCTCAATTATCAGATTGGTTAAATTGAAATTACTCCGCCAAAAGAATGTTTTTGTTTCAATATACCTCAAGTTTCTGAAATAAAATGAGCAGATATTAAATCCTTGTCAAAAAAGGATATAATAAAATAAATGTCATTCTAAAAAGGATTTCACCATGAAAACTGCAGTTTACTATCAATCAATGACCGGCAATACCGAAAAACTGGCTTACGCGATCGCCTCTGCTCTACCTGCGGGAACATCCTGCGAAGCAATCGAAGCAGGAACGAAAAGTGATGCGGATCTGCTGTTTGTCGGCTTCTGGACGGACAAGGGAACCTGCCCGTTTGACTGTGCGGAATTCCTGTCGGACCTTGACGGAAAAAAGGTTGCCCTGTTCGGGACCTGCGGTATGGAAAGTGACGAAGCTTACTATAACGGAATCATCTCCCGTGTTTCCGGCTTCATTCCATCGGAGGATCAGCTGGTCGGCTCCTTCATGTGTCAGGGGCAGATGAGCTCCGCGATCAAAGAAAAATATGTCTCGCTCCTTGAAAAGGACCCTGACGATCCCCGCGCGAAGAAAATGATGGAAATCTACGAAGCTGGAATCGGTCATCCGAATAAGGAAGATCTGCTCCATGCGGAAGAATTTGCCGGGAAAATCTACGACAGCCTGAACAACGAGGCGTCATGATTCGCGGCGCGATTTTCGATATGGACGGTACGCTCCTCGACTCGATGCCCTACTGGGACCATGCGGGCGAAGTCTATCTGAAAAACATCGGGATTAAGGCGGCTCCGAATCTCGGAAAGATCCTGTTCCCGATGACGATGGAAGAAGGCGCGGAATATCTTCAGGAAGCCTACGATCTTCCGTTAACGGTAAAAGAGATTACTGCCGGCACTAACCGGACAGTTGAGAATTTTTACCAGAATCAGATTCCTCTGAAACCCGGAGTCATCGAACTGCTCAAAAGCCTGAAAGCCCGGGGTATTAAGCTCGCGGTCGCGACGGTAACGATACGACCGCTGGCCGAGGCCGCTCTGGAGCGCTGCGGCGTTCTCGAGCTGTTCGATACCCTCGTAACCGCAGATGACGTAGGCTGCGGCAAGGACTGTCCGGATATCTTTCATAAAGCTTCTGAAATAATCGGAACGAAACCTTCCGAAACACTGGTCTTCGAGGATTCGGTTCATGCACTGCAGACCGCTAAAGAGGCAGGCTTTGTTCCCGTCGGTGTTTACGACGATTCCAGCGCAGACGAACAGGATAAAATGAAGCAGATCGGCGTTATGTACCTGAAGAATTTCGATGTTGATGTTGAAGATCTGTTTTCTGTTCAATAACTGAATGATCAGAAATAAATAACAGCGGACAAATTTTCCGCTGTTATTTATTTTGTTCCGCCTCATTTATGGAGCCCTTTAAACCTCAGCCGTTTTTCTCTGAGTTTATAAGTTCAGTCTTTTGAATCCGTCCTGCATGCTGCGGCAAACGCTCTTCTGGCTGTCGCGCGGGTACTGAGCCTGGCGAACAGAGCGACTGCCTGATTGAACAGCCGATGGATAGACAGGGGCTTTTTTTCGATGATTTTTTTATATGCGAACGCGGCAAACTGCTCAGGTATCGCCAGATTAAAATTATTCAGCGAATATCCCGCCTGATCGAAGAACTCCGTTCGGGTCATGCCCGGACAGATTGTCAGTACGCTTACACCCGTATGCTTCGTTTCTTCATATAAGGCCTGTGTGAACGAGAGGATATAAGCTTTAGAAGCGGCATAAACATCCTCACCCGCTGTCGGAGCAAATGCCAGTGTGGACGCAATGTTGACGATCGTACCGTGATTCTTTTCTTCCATTCTCCTCAGGAACAGATACGTCATCCGGGTAGTCGCAATAATATACAAATCCAAGATAGACTTTATACTGTTCCAGTCCATATCCGCAAACAGACCGGCATAACCCATTCCCGCATTATTAATTAAAATGTCAACCGATATGCCTTCCCTATCCGCAAAATCCATAATACGGTCCGGCGCGTCTTCCTGAAGAAGATCTACCGGATAAATATCTACACGGACATGATAATCTGATGTAAGACTGCCCTGAAGGACCTCGAGCCGCTCTTTTCGTCTGGCCGCAAGAACCAGATTGTATCCGTGAGAAGCAAATTCGCGGGCAAGCGCCCGGCCGATTCCTGCAGAAGCCCCAGTAATCAGTACCGTTTTCTGATTATTCATCTTTACTATTCCTCGTTAAGATTTCGCCGAACCAGTTTTTGAATTCGCAGGCCAGATGAAGCTGATGCTGTTGAAGCACCGATTTCGGTAAGTTCGATGGAAATTCTACTTCCAGCCTGATTTTTGCTCCGGTTTCAGTATCTTTCATCTGATGACGAACACCGCCTATCGGTGTCCCGTCTGTCAGACAGCATACACCGCACGCCTGATAAGGATAGTCGGGATTCTGTTTAGATTTGAGACCATTTTCATTTCCATATTCGATAATAAAATGAGACTGATAATTAAGCCCCCCGGTACACTCGATGACTTCCTGCTTATTATTTTCAATACCCTTCAGCAGATAGTGATCCGGATTGGCTCTAAGAGACAGCAGCCGATTCGCCTCGGTATTGTTCAGCATGATATCAAAGTACTCTTCCTGTAATTTCTGAGCGTTTATGCCCGGAAGCGTAATTTCCGTCACACTTGACGTTCTGTTTCCGTGACAGAATCCGTTCATCATTCTTGTTACAAAATTACTGAGTCGGATATTATTCCCGAGTCTGCTGTAAATTTTCTCCTCTGGTATGGATCTTTTAGCCGCAGCCAGTTCCTCATTCGAACAGTCATTTTTCAGGTTAAGCCCGAATTTATTTTTGAGCGTTTTGATCGTCTTTAAACGCCGTTTATTTTCCCATCCCTCTATTTCGGCTTCGCTGATCTCTTTTCCGTCAATTTGAATCTTCATTGTTTCTCCTTTAGTTTAGTTCTAAACTATTATCGTAAATTTTAAAAAGAATGTTTATATTCGTCCATGCAGGATTCGATACGGGAAAATATACGCACTGCTTTTTCCATATCTTCCGGGGTTAACTCGGAAAGCACCGTCTCGATTTCACTGTACATCTCTTCATGGAGCTTTTCATGACCTTCATATATTTTCCTGCCTTCTTCCGTCAGGACAAAATACGTATCCTTGTCATTTTCCTCACCCTTGACTCGACGGATCAGCCGTTTTTCTTCCAGGGTTTTAGCCATCTGAGATACGGAACCTTTCGTGATCCCGAGCATGCGGGCAAATTCGGTCATGTTAGATTCCTTATGCTTCCCGATCATTTCGATAAAATGAATCGAAGCGGTCTGAAGAGGCGGGGTTCCGTCGAAACTGATTTTCTTTGTCCTCATCTGCTGGATTTTACTGGTAATGCGGTAAAACTGTTCGATAAAGTTCTGCAATTCGTTTGTCATGAGCCCCTCCTGTTCCTATAGTATAGATCTAAACAAGTGAGAGCACAATAGAGCTTAACAAAAACAGCTCAGGCCGAAATCCGCCTGAGCGTATCCCCGATGTCCCCATTGATACAGATAGACTTTGCTTCAATCTCTTTTGGTATATAGGCCTCGCCCTGGTTGACGCAGGCGTAGACCGCGTCCGGATTTTCCATCGTCATCTGCCAGAAAGGATATTTGATAATTCCCGGCGTGTTGCCGTCTACGCCAAGCTCCAGAAACAGGAGCCTGCGGCCGGCGTTCTCTTCGATAAACTTTCCGTACCGATCGTTCGCGCAGTGCCATCCCTCATCCTCTACGAAACGGCTGTCACTTCTCAGATTCATCGTCATCGGCCTGCCGCAGACGGGGCAGCGCGGGACAAGCTCAGAAGGCACTCTCATATTCCTCTGCTCCTCGATCATCCGGCGTACCGTCTCTTCGTTGTCGTAGGTCTTCTGGTGACAGGGTTCGGAGCACTGCCAGAGTCCGTAATCTCCCTGAGTATAGAACAGACGCTCTTTATCAAAACCCGCTTTCTGAAAGCAGTGGTCGACATTTGTCGTCAGCACAAAATAATTCTTTCCGGACACGAGCCTTAACAGATCGTCGTAGGTGCTGTTCGGAATCGGAACATACCGGTTGTAATAAATATGCCGGCTCCAGTAGGCCCATTCCTCTTCAAGCGTCGGATACGGATAAAAACCGGCGGAATACATATCCGCATAATGGTATTTTCCAATAAAGTCCGCGAATTTTTCACGAAATACAGGGCCGTTATAGTCGAACCCTGCGGATACTGACAGTCCCGCTCCGCCTCCGATGAGGATCGCGTCCGCGCTGTCGATCGCTTCCCTGAGTCCGTCCGGCCCGGTCTTTTGAACTTCCGGCTGATTATTCTTTTTTCTATTATGCAAGAAGTTCTTCATAAAGCTCCCTGTCGCTGTCTGTAAATACGTCGAAAACCACACGGATCCCGCTCTTGTCTCTTTTCAGAAAGTCTCTGACCGTATCGATCGCAGCCTGAGCAGCCTGCCGGGAGGGATACTGGAACACTCCGGTGGAGATGCAGCAGAATGCGATGCTGCGAAGTTTTTTTGATACTGCAAGCTCGAGGCATGACCGGTAGCAGCTGATGAGTACTTCCCTGTCCTTTTCCGTCGGTTCCGTCTGGACTATGGGCCCCACAGTATGGATCACATATTCTGCAGGCAGATTATAGCCCTTCGTGATCTTCGCCTGTCCGGCAGGTTCCTCAAAGCCCTGACGTCGCATGATCTTCTCGCATTCGTCGCGAAGCTGCAGTCCGGCGGCGGAATGGATCGCATTATCGATACAGCCGTGACACGGAACGAAACAGCCGAGAAGCGCGCTGTTGGCGGCGTTAACGATCGCTCCGGCAGAAAGCCGCGTGATGTCTCCCTGCCACAGCGCGATATTCTGATCGCCGATTGTCGGAAGATCGTCCGGATCGACAATGCCCTTCTCTTCCCGTTCTTCACCGAGCAGCTCGTCCTGAACCTTCAGGAAATCACGACTGAGCGGCTCCGGCATTCTAAGATTCATCAGACTTCTGAGCAGGCGGCGCTGTGATACGATGTCCTGCCCGTAAAGCTCTGCTTTCTCTTTAAATTCCGGCATTTCATCCAGTAAGATTTTATTCAGATATCTGATCTGCTCGATACGTGTCACAATTTTCCTCTTTTCTAATTTCTACAGCGAATAGCTTTCGGCGGTTTTCCGGAAAAGTCCGCGATGACCGCTTCCGTTTCACTCATTATTGTTTTCTCCATATTATACTTTTTTCAGGCTTGCGTTTCCCTGCCTCTGATATGATAATAAAGCCAAAAGATCCTTTTCGGAAGTAAGCACTATAAAGTGGTGTAGTATCCATTTAGATACTAATATGAAAACAAGTGTTTCTGACCACCCGAAGGATAAGTCACCGAAACGCCGTTAAAAAAGTAATGGAAAGGAGAAAACAATGGGAGAAAAACTGCCCCCGTGCCCCGTCGAAACGACGCTCAGTCTGATCAGCAATAAATGGAAGGTTCTGATTCTCCGGGATCTGATGTCCGGTACCAGACGCTTCGGAGAACTGAGAAAGTCCATCGGCCACATTACTCAGAAGGTCCTGACTTCAAACCTCAGAGACATGGAAGAACAGGGACTGCTGACACGGACCGTGTACGCGGAGGTTCCGCCCCGCGTCGAATATACGCTCACGGAACTTGGCCGGAGTCTGAATCCCATCCTCCAGGCAATGTCCGACTGGGGCCTGGCTTACAAAGCGAAAGTAGAATAATTTTCTGATCAGCTCTGATCGGCCAGACGCCCCTGCCACGTTCCCCGCTCCCTCATCCGTTTTCCGATTCCGTTCAGGACGCGTTTCTTGTCCGTGCTCCACATCGGAGCCAGCAGCAGACTGCGGGGACCGTCTCCGGTGAGCCGGTGGATCACGAGCTCCTGGGGCAGCCGTTCAATGCAGTCGATCAGAAGATCGGTATAATCTTCCCGGGACAGAACCGGAAACGGCTCCTGCAGATAGCTCTCACCCATCACGGTCCCCTTCAGAACGTGGAGCAGCTGAAGCTTGACGCCGTCAAAGGGCGCCGGTTCATATTCGCGCCAGAGTCTGCTCACCCGGCTGACCGATTCGAACACATCATCCCGATTCTCTCCGGGAAGTCCTAGAATCAGATGAGTGATCACATCGATATTCCGCGCTTTCAATTCGCGGTAAGCTTCTTCATAAACCGACGTCTCATATCCCCGGTTAAAGGCTGCCGCAGTCCCGTCGTTCACCGTCTGAAGTCCCAGCTCAACCCAGACCGGGCCGAGCGCTTTCAGGCGTTCCAGCATATCGAGCTTTTCGGGCTCAAGACAGTCCGGTCTCGTGGCGATGGAAAGTCCGACGATTTCCGGCTGCCGCATCGCGCAGGCATACATCTCTTCGAGCCTGTCCGTATCGCCGTAGGTATTCGTATAGGACTGAAAGTACGCGATATATGCCGGCGGAGCCTTCTTCATCTTATCCGCCACCCGCGCCTTCGCCTGCCGGATCTGCTGCTCTACAGGAGCCGGTTCTGCTGCAAAATCTCCGGAGCCGCCAGCCGAACAGAAGGTGCATCCGCCCGTTCCGGCCGTACCGTCCCGGTTCGGACAGCTGCAGCCGCTCTGAAGACTGAGCTTGTAGACCTTCGCATGAAACTGCTTCTTCAGCTCCGAGTCGAGAGTATGCCACGGACGATCCGTGGAAAAGATATTTGAATTCATATTTCCTGTCATTGTTTCATAAGATTTCTAAGTTAGCCGATTGTACGATACTGTTTGTTCAGGTGTTATTATATCAGCCAGTTTGCAGCAATAAAAAAGGAAAGCCTGAACATCCGGACTTCCCTTTAATACCGTTTCTATTTCTTACGACAATTTGATCTTATATCGAAATCTTCACCGATTCGCTGACATTTTCATTCTTCTTCATCGCCTGATAGCCGATCGCGACGATCCACAGATACGCGCAGGTCTTCGGGATCATCAGCGCGCCGACTGCCGGTACAGCTTCCGCGAACAGAACCACCGGGATATAGCATGCGAAGCTGATAACCACCGCGAGCCACAGATTTTTAAATGCAGTGTCTCCCGCTTCCTTCGCACTCTTGTAAAACAGCACGATAATCAGCAGCCCCAGCAGTGCGAACGGAATATTCCGGTAGATCCCCCAGGAAACCGGAGGCGCAGCCGAGAACCATTCGTTCTGAGGGAAGAAGCACAGCGCGATTCGAACCGCCGCGAGAATCCAGACGGTATTCGTCAGATTCTTTCTGCCTTCGATATGGTAGCGTTCCCGCCAGATGTAATAGAGCATGACGTAGAAGACCGTCATCGTGACCGATGTGACGAGCTTTCCAAAGCCGAGAGCGGCCGTATAGTCGGAAAGTCCTGTCGTACACAGCGCGACTGCGCGGGGTACGAGATGAAACGCGTCACCGCAGCCCAGCGTTACCGCCATAATTCCGAACAGCCTGTACTGCCGCCTGTCTCCGCTTCTGCGGATCATCAGTATTCCGATGGTAATAACCGACGTCAGATAGACGATATCGAACGCCGTTTCCATGATAGCCTGCATAATTTCCTCCTTGATGATAATACTTTTTTTCCGAATACAAATATCTGAAACACCCCGTAAACCGCCGCCGATAAGAGAAGATTCAGGAATGTCACATATCCCAGATACGCGACAGCTCCGAGGCGGAGCACGTTAAAGCCCGCAATACTCCAGACAATTCCCGCTATCAGCAGCAGCGTGTTGCGATGTACTTTTAATTTATCCATTCACCCTTCTTTCATTTCTTCTATCTGAACAATGTTCATGTTGATTTCAAAAAACAGCCGTCAGCAGACGGCCCGATCGATCATCTCGATCAGAAAATCGCAGTTCCCGGCACCGCTTACGAGAAGCGCCAGCAGATTTGAGAAAACAAAATCAACAAAGGCTTCTTTCGTAAAGCTGTCACTGAAAGCATCCTGCCGGATTCGTTCATCATTCTCAATCGCCTGTGCCAGCCCGTTCTTCATATGTGCGAAGAAACGACTCATGACGGCAGTACCGGTCTTTTTTTCATCCGGAGCGAAGCCCATCGCATGCATCGTGAAGAATGCGGGGTACTCTTTCGATCCCAGCCTGGCCGTGTCGAAAAACCAGCGGACGCGATCCTCGAATCCCTCCGGCATCTCTCTGCTTTTCTCATGAAATATCTGAACCCAGACAGCTTCCACTGACGCCGCGACAAGCTCCGCCTTAGACGGAAAGTAATTGTAGACGCTCCCCACCGATACGCCGCACTCGGAAGCGACTCTGCGGATATTGATCGCGGGAACCCCGTCGGTCATCGCGATCCGGCGTCCTGCCTCCAGTATTTCTTCTCTTGACGTAACGACCTTATTCATATCGGCCCCCAAATTGAACTATGTTCATTATAGTTCCCGTTAAAAAGACTGTCAAGGTTATCGTTCGTTTTAGATGAAATTTATCCAATTATGATCGGTCTGATTTCCATTCAGAAATATGCTTGTTTCAAGCCTTCTCGAACGTCAGAACGATACAGGTCACATTGTCGTGTCCGCCTGCTCCCAGAGCCGCTTCGACGAGACGCATCGCAGGATCCGAACCGGGTTCCGCGAGGATTACCCGAATCTCGTCGTCCGAAAGCATATCGTGAAGACCGTCGCTGCACAGCAGAAGTCTCAGACCCGCTTCCGCCGGAAACGACGGACACGGAACGAGACGAATGCCCTTCCTGAAATTGTCCATGCCGAGAAACTGGGTCAGCATATGATTTTCACGGCTTTTAAACGCCTGCTCCAGCGTATATTCGCCGGAATGAACCTTTTCCATCGCAACCGTATGGTCTTCCGTGAGCAGCGTCAGGCTTTTGTTATGATACATATAGATCCGGCTGTCACCGAGATAGTACGGATAGACAGTATCCCCTTTTACGATGATTCCCGTGAACGTCGTCCCGCCTTCCGGCCAGAACCGGCAGTGAAGCGCGCTGCAGATCGCATTGTTCGCCTCCGCCGCGTAGCGGTTCATCACGCCGTCGAGCTCCGCCGGAGACGCATCGATAATCGCATCCCGTTCTCTCGCCAGCGTTTCGACCGCGATTTCCGAACAGATCCGTCCGCCCTTTTCGCCGCCGAGACCGTCGCAG
>CALMRA010000059.1 GCA_937872065.1 uncultured Eubacteriaceae bacterium
CGATTTAAACAATTTTAATATCAAAGCCTGCAGTTATATCTGCGGGCTTTTTTTGCGCTTATTATTATCGAAGATGTAAAGCGTTTGCATGAGTCGTTAATGCCTGCTGTCTATGTTATACTAAAAAGATAATATAGGCTTATTTCGGCGTTTTTTGCTGTTTATAGCCTGTAAAATGAAAATCAGGTTATTTTTATCGGATTTTATATTAGACGGGAAATCAATGGAAAATATCAAATTAAAAACCGAATTTATCAAACTTGACCAGCTGCTCAAGTTTGGAGGATTAACCGGAAGCGGCGGAGAAGCCAAGATGCTCATCGCCGACGGTTTCGTCAGGCTTAACGGAGAAGTCTGCACGATGCGCGGAAAGAAGATCTACCCCGGCGACGAAGTCACCGTTGAAGCTCCGGAACACGGGATCAGCGCTTCCTGGAGGATTTCCTGACCTGTTCCATGGAGATCAAGCAGCTTCAGTTAATACACTATCGTAATTATGAAAAGAGCTCGTTCGAATTTTCAGAAGGCACGAATATCATCTTCGGGAAAAACGGACAGGGAAAGACGAATCTTCTCGAAAGCGTGTTCGTACTGTGCCGCGGCTACTCTCACCGAAGCGGAAGACTCGCGGATCTGATCCGTTTCGGCGACGACAGCATGGGCATCAGCTCATCCTTCAAGACCGGCAGCACGTCTCACAGGCTCAGACTGACCGTCATTCAGGGACGAAAGAAATGGGAGCTCGACGGTAAGACCGAGTCCGGCTTCGCGAAGATCGGCCGGCTTGCCGGCTGTATCCTGTTCGAGCCTGACGATCTTGAGATCGTCAAGTCCGGGCCGGAACGGCGCCGCGCGTTTATCAACGAAGAGCTTTCCGGGCTGAATCCGGTCTATCGAGCGACCTACAGAACCTTCGAGAAGGTCAGAAGTCAGAGAAACGCGCTGCTTAAGGATATCCGGTTTAAAAAGATCCCGGCGGATCAGGCGCGGGCGCTTCTGGCTCCGTGGGATCAGCAGCTGACGAATGCTGCGGAGAACGTCTTCCGGGAACGGGCGGAATATCTGCTTAAGCTTAACCGCGAGGCAAAGAAGCTCCATGAGCGGCTTTCCGGAACCGGAGAGAAACTGTCTCTGGAGTATCAGTCAAACGTCTTTTCAGGCTTTGACGAGCTTCCCCGGATCCGGCAGGTATACCTTGACAAGCTTGAGGAGAACCTGACTTCGGATATCGAGCGGGGCTATACGGCCGCGGGACCTCATGCAGACGAGCTCGTCGTCAAGATAGACGGCGTGCCTGCCAGACAGTTCGCGTCCCAGGGACAGCAGCGCACGGCGGCGATCTCTCTGAAGCTCGCCCATATCGCTCTGTACAGAGAAAAGAACGGCGAAGCGCCTGTCGTGCTGCTGGACGATATTCTGTCGGAGCTCGACGAAGGACGCCAGAGGAACCTCCTGAGCGTTCTCAGCGGGGTCCAGTCCTTCATCACCTGCACCGATCCGGCCTTTGCGGATGTGATCGCCGAAGGAACCGCCCGGGTCTGCGAGGAAGGAAGCGGACAGGATATCCGGAAATTCCGTATTAATTCCGGTGAGCTGATCCCGAAACCCGCAGCAGCATATAACGAACCTGCGGCCGTTCATTCGGCCATGAAATACAGCAAGGAGAGCAATTGAGTAAAGATAACAAGCTTAAAAAGTATACTGCCAATAATATACAGGTTCTCGAAGGAATCGAGCATGTCCGGCTTCGTCCGGGGATGTATATCGGGAACAACGGCAACGAAGGACTCCATCACCTGGTCTACGAAGTCGTAGACAACTCGATAGACGAAGCGCTTGCCGGCTTCTGTAAAAATATTACGGTAACCATTCAGAAGGATAATTCCGTGAGCGTCGTCGACGACGGCCGCGGGATCCCGACGGATATCAACGAAAAAGCCGGAGTTTCCGGCGTCGAACTCGCTCTGACAACACTCAATGCCGGCGGGAAGTTCAACAGCGATACCTACAAGGTTTCCGGCGGTCTTCACGGCGTCGGCGTATCGGTCGTAAACGCGCTGTCGGATCATCTGAGCGTCGAAGTCAAGCAGCGGGGACAGGTTTTCCGCCAGACCTTCGAACGCGGTCACAAGACTTCGGAGCTTGTTCCGGTCGGCACGACAAACCGTACAGGCACGACGGTCACCTTTCATCCGGACCCGAAGATCTTTTCAGTTTCCCACTACGATTTCGAGATTCTCGAAAACAGACTGCGCGAGCTGGCCTACCTGAACAAGGGCATCTCGATTACACTCAAGGACGAACGTGAGAATCCGGTCAGAAAAGAAGTATTCTGCTTCGAAGGCGGACTGAAGTCCTATATCGAATATCTCGACCGCAACAAGGACGCGCTTTTCACGGATATTATCTATTACGAAAAGGATGCGGAATCCTGCCAGCTGGAGCTTGCTCTCCAGTATACGACCGGCTATACGGAAAATATCCTCTCCTATGCGAACAACATCAACACGACGGAAGGCGGCTCGCACCTGAACGGGTTCAAGACGGCGCTGACGCGAAGCATCAACAACTACGCGAGAAAGAACGGACTTCTCAAGAGCAGCGATAAGAACCTGACCGGCGAAGACGTCAGAGAAGGTCTGACCGCCATCATCTCCATCAAGATCGCGGAACCGCAGTTCGAAGGACAGACGAAGACGAAGCTCGGAAATCCTGAAGTCAAGAATATCGTCGAATCGATCACATCCGAGGAAATCTCGGCGTTTCTCGAAGAAAATCCGCAGCATGCGAAGACCATCATCGACAAGACGCTTCAGGCTGCCCGCGCGCGCGACGCTGCGAAAAAAGCGCGTGAAATGACGCGCCGTAAGTCGGCCCTCGACAATACGTCGATGCCGGGCAAGCTTGCGGACTGCCGTGAAAAGGATCCGGCGCTGTCCGAGATCTTTATCGTCGAAGGAGACTCGGCGGGCGGTTCCGCCAAATCCGGCCGTGACTCGAAGATCCAGGCGATCCTCCCCCTTCGCGGGAAGATCCTGAACGTTGAGAAGGCGCGTCTGGACAGGATCCTCGGGGCGGACACGCTCAAGGCGATGATCACCGCATTCGGAACAGGCGTCGGCGACGACTTCAATGTGGACAAGGCGCGCTATCATAAGATCATCATCATGACGGATGCCGATGTCGACGGAGCGCATATCCGTACGCTGCTGCTGACGTTCTTCTACCGTTATATGAGAGGGCTTCTCGACAACGGCTACGTCTATATCGCCCAGCCGCCGCTGTACAAGATCACCCGCGGCAGACAGATCGATTACGCCTACACTGACGACGATCTGAACGAAAAGCTCGCGGAGGTCCCGGACCGCAGCAAGGTTACGCTGCAGCGTTACAAAGGTCTCGGTGAAATGGACGCCCAGCAGCTGTGGGAAACGACAATGGACCCGCATCACAGACTTCTGAAAAAGGTCAGGATTGAAGACGCGGCGGCTGCCGATGATATCTTTACGATCCTGATGGGCGACAAGGTTCAGCCCCGCAAGGAATTTATCGAAGTCAACGCGTCAAAAGTCAAGAATCTTGATATTTAGAACGGTCGGAGTATATGAGCGAAACAACAGAAAATTTTATTGAACATCAGATAGAAACCGTCAGTATCGCACAGGAAATGAAGGAGTGCTACATCGACTACGCGATGAGCGTAATCATCGGCCGCGCCCTTCCGGACGTGCGGGACGGCCTGAAGCCGGTTCATCGCAGAATCCTGTATGCGATGAACGAGCTGGGCATGACGCCGGACAAGCCCTTCAGAAAATCCGCGAGGATTGTCGGGGAAGTTCTCGGTAAGTACCATCCCCACGGCGATACCGCCGTCTACGACGCGATGGTCCGTATGGCCCAGGATTTCTCGACCAGATACATGACCGTCAACGGCCAGGGGAACTTCGGTTCCGTCGACGGTGACGGAGCCGCCGCGATGCGATATACCGAAGCCAAGCTCGGCAAAATCGCGATGGAAATGCTCCGTGACATTAATAAGGATACCGTAGATTTCGTCGACAACTTCGACGGATCTGAAGTCGAACCGGAGGTCCTTCCCTCCCGCTTCCCGCATCTTCTGGTCAACGGTTCCTCCGGGATCGCAGTCGGGATGGCGACGAACATTCCGCCTCACAATCTCGGCGAAGTTGTCGACGGAACCATCGCCTTTATCGATAATCCGGATATCACGGCCGAAGAGCTGATGACCCATATCAAGGGACCGGACTTCCCGACAGGCGGCATCATCATGGGTCAGAACGAGATCCTCGAAGCCTACAGAACGGGACGTTCACGGATCAAGGTCCGCTCGAAGGTGGATGTCAAGACGACGAAAAAGGGCCGCAAGCAGATCATCGTCTCCGAGCTCCCCTACATGGTAAACAAGGCCAAGCTCGTCGAAAAGATCGCGGATCTCGTCAGAGAAAAGCGCGTCGAAGGCATCTCCGACCTCAGAGACGAATCGAGTCTTAAAACGGGCATCCGCGTCGTCATCGACCTGAAGAAGGATGCCAACGATACGATTATCCTGAATCAGCTGTACAAGCATACCCAGCTGCAGGAAACCTTCGGTGTGATCATGCTCGCGCTTGTGCGGGACGAAAACGGCAAGAGCCAGCCGATGGTCCTGAATCTGCGTCAGATCCTCGAGGAATACGTCAAGTATCAGAAGGAAGTCATCACGAGACGTACCCGCTTCGATCTGAAGAAGGCGGAAGCCAGAGCTCATGTCCTGGAAGGTCTGCGCATCGCGCTGGACCATATCGACGAGGTCATCGCGCTGATCCGCGCCGCACAGGACGGCAAGGAAGCGAAGATCCAGCTGATGGACCGCTTCGCTCTGACGGAAATTCAGGCTCAGGCGATACTCGACATGCGTCTGCAGCGCCTGACCGGACTCGAACGCGACAAGATCGAACAGGAATACGCGGAGCTGATGAAGCTGATCAAGGAGCTGCGCGAAATCCTCGCGGACGAACGTCTGCTTCTGGGCATCATCAAGGAAGAGCTGCTGGAGATCAAGAACAAGTATTCCGATAAGCGCAGAACGGCCTTTGAAGCCGATACGGACGAGCTGCTCATCGAAGACCTGATCGAGGAAGACGATATCGTGATCACGATGACTCATATCGGCTATATCAAACGGATCTCCGCCGATACCTACCGTTCTCAGAGACGAGGCGGCAAGGGAATCTCCGCGCTTTCGACGAGAGAGAACGACTTTATCGAGCATCTGTTCACGACGACCACCCATCACTATCTGCTCTTCTTCACGAACAAGGGCAAGGTGTACCGCCTGAAGGCCTTCGAAATCCCGGAAGCGGGACGCGCAGCCCGGGGTACAGCGATCGTCAATCTTCTTCAGCTCGAACCGGACGAACAGATCACGACGATGATCGCAGTCCGCGATTTCGATGAAGACAAGAATCTGTTCATGGCGACGAAATACGGGATCGTCAAGCAGACTCATCTGAAGGAATATGATTCTTCACGCAAAAACGGTCTGATCGCGATAAATCTGAAGGAAGGCGACGAGCTGATCCGGGTCCGTATGACGGATCAGGAGGATCAGATCATCATGGGCACGAAGGGCGGTTACGCGATCCGTTACGATGCGAAGGAAGTCCGTCCGATGAAGCGTACATCCCAGGGTGTCAAGGGAATCGACCTCAGAGACGGCGATTACGTGATCGGCATGGACGTGATCGAACCGGACGCGCAGGAAAATACGATCCTGTGCATCTCGGAAAAGGGCTACGGAAAGCTTACCGATATTTCGGAATACCGACAGCAGAAACGCGGCGGCAAGGGCGTTCAGACCTACAAGATCGCGAAGAAGACGGGCGATCTCGTCGGCTTCTGTACGGCGGACAACGACCAGGAAATCATGATGATCAACAATCAGGGCGTCGTGATTCAGCTGTCCTGCTCGGATATCTCCAAAACCTCCCGCAGCACCCAGGGCGTCAAGCTTATGCGTCTCGAAAAGGACGAAATTATCGCGACGACGTCGAAGGTTCATAAGGAAATCAGCGAGGAACCGGAAGAAGCGGAAATCGTCGAGGAACAGGAAGCGATCGCAGGACTCAATACGCTTGATGAAGCAGAAAAGATCGAAAATGAATAAACTATCGAAAAACGAGCAGGATCAGAAACTGAAACGGACGGATCGGACGATGTTCGCACCGTCCATGCTTTCCGCAGATTTTTCGGCGCTCGGAAGAGATCTTCAGACTATCGAAAAAGCCGGCGCCGACTGGCTTCATGTCGACATTATGGACGGTCATTTCGTCCCGAATATCACCTTCGGACCCGACCAGCTCAAGAACCTTCGCGGCTGCGTCGAGATTCCCTTCGATGTCCATCTGATGATCGACGATCCGAAGACCTATATCCCCCGCTTTATCGGCGCGGGGGCCGACTTTATCACGTTCCATGTGGAAACGGCCTGCGATATCGGAGAATGTCTCGATCTGATCGAGGAAGGCGGAGCCGTTCCGGGACTCGTTATCTCACCTGACACCGATCCGTCGGCTCTGGCGCCCTGGCTCGACAGGGTACGGATTATCCTTGTGATGAGCGTATATCCCGGCTTCGGAGGACAGAGCTATATTCCTGCAAGCTCGGATAAGATCAGAAAGATCCGCGAAATGATCGGGGACCGCGATATCCTGATCGAAGTTGACGGCGGAGTCAATTTCAAGACCGCCCGCGAGATCCGCGATGCCGGAGCCGACGTCCTCGTCTCGGGATCCTGCGTATTCGGCGGTGATCCAGACGAAAATCTGAAGAAACTCAGAGAGTTGACAGCCTGAATTATTTCTGTATTTCAAACCGCTTTTTATGGATAAAGTCTTTATAAACGGTTATAATGTACTAAAACCAGTGATTTCTTAATGAATTCTTAAGGCGGAAAAGAGGCCAGAATGACAAACAAACAGTTCAATATCGGAATCGCCGCAGTCACGCTGATCGCTCTGCTGTGCGCTTTTCTGCTGACGGGATTCAGCGACAGTTATCAGGCTGCCCGTGAAGAGGAAGACGCGACGTCGGTGCTGATCGGAACCTGGCTGGACGATTCGAATCCTGATTATATGAAGCTGACGTTCACAAAGGACGGAAACTTCCAGATCGCCGGTGCGGACGCCGCGACCTATACGGCCGATGCCGCTGCAGGTACGGTCACGCTGGTCTATAACAGCTCCTTCGGCGGAACGACAGTCGTCTATACGTATACGCTGGCAGAGAACAATACGAAGCTTACGCTTACCGATACGACTACAAGCACGACGGCGAGCTATACGAAGCAGGCGGATACAACAGAATGAGTTTAATATGAATTTGTAGAAGAAGCGGGAAACCGCTTCTTTTTTATGCTCTATTTTGTATCTCACTGCGAAAAGATATTGCATTCTGTCCCCTGCCCCGCTCTGATATACTCGAAGAAACAGGAGCATGAAATGGGCTATATCGAACTAACCAGAGAAAACGCAGAAGACTATGTCAGAAGCCGGATCGATTATTTCGCGCCGGAGGACAGGGTCTCACTATACGAATTCGGTGAAAATGAAGAAGAGGACGGAGACGGGTATGTCAATTTTGTATACCGGCTCTGGAATCAGGATGGGAAATCGCTCATCGTCAAGCAGGCGAAGGACGTTCTGAAGAAGATCAGCTATGAAAACACGCCTATGAAGCAGGACCGGAATCTGACCGAAGCCTGTGTTATGGAAATCAAGGGAGCGATTGTCCCTGAATACGTCCCTGAAATTTACGACGTCGATAAACAGAACCATATCTACATCTGCGAGGACTGTTCGAATCTGAGAATCATGCGCTTCGAGATGATGAAAGGCATGCAGTTTCCGAACTTCCCGGAGCAGATCGGAGAATTTCTCGCTAAGACCAATTTTTATACCTCGGAGATCTATATGGACGCGGTCGAACACAGAAGGCTTCAGACCGCCTTTATGAATCCGTCGATGCGTCTCGTATTTGAGATCGGTCTGTTCCTGCGCGAAGAATCCGCATTCGACGGCAGGCGTGAACCGCCTGAGGGAACGGATCCTGCCAGGATTGTCATGAACGAAAATCCGTGGAAGGATGAGAATTTCAGAACCCAGATGCTCAGGCTCAGACAGCTGCATATGAAGAAGGCGGAATGTCTTGTGCACGGAGATCTTCATACGTCGAATATTCTGATCGACCGGGAGCATATGAAAATTATTGACCAGGAATATACGTACATGGGACTGGCTTCATGCGATACGGGCTATCTGATGGGCAGTCTTCTGTACGAGTATATCCGCTGGTTCTATATGCCTGATCATACGCCGGAATATGGAAAGCGCATGCGCGATGCTGTCCTCTCCTATATGCGCGGAATGATCGAAACGTATTTCAGAGTGTATTCCGAATGCTGGGACCGGGACGCGAAACCGATGTACCGTTCTCATATTCAGTATCGGGACTGTCTGCTCAAAGATTTTATGCACGAGGTCTGCGGAGCAGCCGGGGCGCAGGTCATCTCGAGAATTGGAAGCTTTGTTCCCCTTCCCGACTTCGATACGCTTCCGAACCGTAAGGATCAGACGGATGCCTGCCGGATCGCGATGTGGACTGCAAAATATCTGATACTGAACTGGGAAAGCTGCGACGATATCGATACGTTTATGGATATGGTCGTAAAAAGCGTAAAAACGAGCAGAGAGACCATCGCGATTGCACACGATAAAGACTCCCTGTAATTCATTTTCTCGTCTTACAAACGAAATACAGGCGACGAAAATTCTGGAAAATTTTCAAAAAATCCTGAAAAATGCTTTGTTTTCAGAACATTACAGAACACGGGAAGCCGTGTTCTTTTTTTAGAAAAAATAAAAATCTGAAAAAGTTTCAAAAAAGAAAACAGGTAAAAAACCAATCGTTAAAATTAGCAGGTGTTTATTAAATTCATAAGCATGAAATAAAAACATAGAAATGTTACAAAATCATTAAAATAATTGTTATTTATCTGTATAGATAAAATGCGCCCTATCAGGACGCATTGATATGAATGTCATTTAATTATCGTCATTATTCAGAAGATACGGAGTTCTCTGGTAGACGTAGTAGTTGAGCCAGTTAAAAAACAGCAGGTTTGCATGGCTGCGCCATTTGATCTTGATTCCTCTGGACGGGTCGTCGTCGATGAAATAATTTTTCGGTACGTCGATATCGAGTCCCTTCGCGATGTCACGCTGGTATTCTTTATTGAGCGTATCCTTGTCGTATTCGGAATGACCCATCACGTATATCTGGCGGCCGTTCATCGCGGAAACGACGTAGACGCCGGCTTCATAGGAATAGGCCAGGATCTTCAGTGACGGATGAGATTCGATCTCGTTCGCGTCGACGGTCGTGTTTCTCGAATGCGGTGCGTAAAAGGAATCGTCAAAGCCGCGGAACAGCGGAATATATTCGTCGCGAACGACGTGCTCGTAAATTCCGAACAGTTTTTTCGGAAGCGGATGCTTCTGAATCCCGTAATGATAATACAGACCTGCCTGAGCGCCCCAGCAGATATGAAATGTCGAGTAGACGTTGGTTTTACTCCATTCCATAATATCGGTAAGCTCGTCCCAGTAGTCGACCTCTTCGAACGGAAGCGTTTCGACCGGCGCTCCCGTTATGATCAGTCCGTCAAAATGACGTTTCTTGATATCGCTGAAGTTTTTGTAGAAAGATTCCATATGCTCCGCGGAGATATGGCTCGGATCGTGACTTTCTGTCTTGATCAGCGTAATGTTCACCTGAAGCGGCGTGTTCCCGATCAGGCGCAGCAGCTGAGTTTCCGTGACGATCTTCGTAGGCATCAGATTGACGATCGCGATCTCCAGAGGACGGATATCCTGGCTCATCGCGCGGTTCTGATCCATGACAAATATATTTTCGCCTTCGAGAATATCGAAAGCCGGCAGATCTGAAGGTATTTTAAGCGGCACTGCTTCCCCTTTCGCCGCGGCTTGCGGCTTTTAATCTTCGTTTTCCATTGCTTTTTCAATTATAGCAGTTTCCATGTAAATACGCTTTAGCATAAAAAAGATTTGACATGAGCTTTCTATTGTCTATAATGAAATAAAGGTGAAAAAAATGACTACTATGTTCTCTGAAAAATTCGCGTTCTCTTTTAGCCAGTATTATTACTGGTTTATTTGCGCGGGTTAAATTCGGAGAGACTACGTCAGTATATTATTATTGGACGGCTCTCACGAGCCGTCCTTTTTTTATCCCTTTTTCGCAATCATACATCGGAATTTGTCAGAAGCACCCTCATTCAAAAAACGGAGACATAAATGATTATCGTAATTAAGCCCGATTCAAAGCCGGAAGAAGTAGAGCGTCTATCGCAGGCACTGGAAGAACGCGGCTTCCACATTCACAGATCTCAGGGCAGAGATCATCTGATCCTCGGTCTGATCGGCGATACAAAATCCATTGAAGAAAGTACGATCCGTTCCCAGCATATCGTCGAAAAGGTGATCCGGGTAAACGAACCCTATAAAAAAGCCAACCGCGCCTTCCATCCGGCGGATTCCGTTTACAATATCGGCGGGAAACAGGTCGGCGGAGACAGTCTGACTGTGATCGCGGGACCCTGCTCGGTAGAAAGCGAAGATCAGATTCTGTCCATCGCAGAGGATGTCAAAAAGTCCGGCGCAAAAATGCTGCGCGGCGGCGCGTTCAAGCCGAGAACCTCCCCCTACTCGTTCCAGGGCATGGGCACAAACGGACTCGAGCTGCTGCTGCACGCAAAAAAGCTGACGGGGCTTCCGATCGTTACGGAAATTATGGACCTCTCTCAGCTTCCGATGTTCAGCGAAGTGGATGTGATTCAGGTCGGCGCGAGAAATTCGCAGAACTTCACCCTGCTCAAGGAGCTGGGGCGCACGAAAAAGCCGATTCTTCTGAAGCGCGGGATGGCGATGAGCCTGAAGGAGCTGCTGATGTCTGCGGAATACGTGATGGCAGGCGGAAACGACAACGTTATTCTGTGTGAACGCGGAATCCGTACCTTCGAAACGGCGACACGAAATACCCTTGATCTTTCGGCGATTCCGGTTCTGAAGAACAAGACGCACCTGCCTGTTATCGTGGATCCGACTCACGCGACGGGACTCAAATGGTGTGTGGAAGCGATGTCGAAGGCGGCTGTCGCAGCCGGCGCGGACGGTCTGATGATCGAGGTCCACAACAAGCCTGAAGAAGCGCTGTGCGACGGCGAACAGGCGATCACTCCTGAAGAATTTGACGGGATCATGAAAAAGATCGCCCGCTACGCGGAGCTTGAAGGAAAGAGTCTTTGAGCGCAGCGAAAACAGTCAGACCAGGTAAAAACAGAGCTCCGGCTGAAGGTCTTGAAATAGTCATCGCGGGCCTGGGGCTGATGGGCGGAGCTCTGGCGGACGGTCTGAGACGACAGCACCCTGCCAGAATCTCCGCCTTCGATCTGAACGATGAGATCCTCGAGCAGGCGCTGTCCGACGGAACGATCGACGAGGGCTACAGCGACGATCAGATCGGGAGACGTCTTGCGAGCGCGGATCTGATCTGGGTATGTCTGTATCCGGGAGCCACTGCCGACTTTATTCGGAAATGGATGCCGGTATTGAAACCCGGCGCGATGATCACGGATATCGCAGGGATCAAGCGTTCGGTTCTCGATTCGGTTCTCCCTGTTCTCAGAGAAGACGTCGACTATATTACCGGTCATCCGATGGCCGGTTCCGAAAAAGAAGGCTACGGCGGCGCGGACAGAAAAATCTTCACGAACCGAAACTACATTCTCGTTCCACCGGATAATGTCCGTCCGGAACGTCTTGAGTTTCTCAGGCAGGTGATCGGCAGTCTCGGCTTCACGAATATTGTCGAGACGACGCCGGAGAATCATGACAGCAAGATCGCCTATACGTCCCAGCTGTGCCATGTGATCGCGTCTGCGCTTATCGACGGCGAGGACGATCTCCAGATTACGGATTATGAAGGCGGCAGCTTCGCGGATCTGACCCGTATCGCGATGATCAACGCGCCGATGTGGTCGGAGATATTCTGTGCCAACGGAGATCTGCTCACTGAAAAGATAGACGGATTTATGGACAGCATGAACAGGATTCGGGATCTGATTTCTGCCGGAGACACCGAAGGACTCGAAGACGTCCTGTCTCAGGTCAGAAAAAAACGGATCGCGATGGAAATTGACAGGATAAACAAACACCGGGCAGCTGGTAAGTAAACCTGGTGAACAAATCTGCTCTGGCAGGCTGTTCAGGAAGATTTATGGAAAGAGGAAAAATGCTAACAGATACACATGCGCATCTCGACGACGAGAAGCTCAGGTCAAATCTCGATGCGGTGCTGAGCAGAGCGAGAGACCGGGGAATGGGATTTATCCTGAACCCGGGCTGCGACTACGAAACGAGCGGGGCGGCTGTCGAGCTGTCCGAACAGTATCCGGAGGTCTATGCGGCGGTGGGGTTTCATCCGATGGACGCGGACCGGTTTGACGGCGAACCTGCGTTAAATCAGCTTCGTGAATGGGCGGCTCTGCCGAAGACCCTTGCGATCGGTGAGATCGGACTGGACTATCATTATCCCGATAATCCGGACCGGGAGACCCAGCATAAGGTCTTCAGAGAACAGCTGGATCTGGCCGGACAGCTGGGACTTCCCGTCATCATTCACGACCGGGAAGCCCATAAGGATTCGCTGGATATTATTCGTGAAGGGCTGAATCGCGAGGCCTCCGGCGTATTTCACGCCTATTCGGGCTCTGTTGAAATGGCCAGGGATATCCTTGATCTGGGCATGTATATTTCAATAGGCGGACCGCTCACCTTTAAGAATGCGAGAAAGACTCCCGATGTGATCGCCTATACGCCGCTTGACCGGATCCTGCTCGAGACCGACGCGCCTTATATGGCTCCGGAGCCGGTCCGCGGTACGGTAAACGAACCGTCCAACACCTGGTATGTCGCGAAACGGATGGCTGAGATCAAGCAGATCCCGCTGGAAAAGCTGCTCGAAGCGACGGCGGAAAACGCCCAGCGGCTGTTTAACGTTAAATTTATGAAATAACACGGATATCCGTGTTATTTTTTTACGCCGAATGCCCCTCTTCCTTCGTTCTTCGTTTTTCATTGTCGAGCAGACGGAAAGAGAGCATCAGATAAAGGACCTCGTCAGGATCGTCAAAGTCGCTTCCCAGCGTTTCCCTGATTCTGTCTATCCTGTACAGAAAGGTGCTTCGATGGATATACAGCTCTTTTGCGGAGCGGACTGCGTTGCGACTGTTATCCAGGTATACACGTAGGGTCTGAGCGTATTCCGTGCCGTGAATTCTGTCGTGCTCGATGAGCTTTAAGAGACCTTCGTGACAGAGCATGTGGGCGGGAAGGCGTTTTTCCGCCTGGTCCAGAATATAGAACAGAGCGGTTTCCCTGAACCTGAAGATCCAGCGGTCAGGCCGGAGACGTTCGCCTGTTTCGATGGCGATCAGAGCCTGTTCGTACTGTCTTCGGAGGTTGAAATGTCCCTCGGCAGTCCTGCTGTAGCCCGCCTTCAGAAAGCTGTCACGGATGAACAGGGACAGACGCTGTTCGATCTGGGCGATCGTATAGGGACATACGGCCATACAGACAAACATGACCACTTTCTGATCGTAGGCAACGGCGGCAGAGCCTGGAATCGTATTTTCGAGGTATCCGCAGATTGTCCGGAGGGTCATATTCATGACGTCAAAAGCCGACGGCTTGAGCACGAGGCAGAAGTAGCTGCTCTCCTGGGGCCAGCCCAGCTGTTCGAGTCTCGAGGAGATGGTCATGTAGTCCGCGTCCTTCAGACTCAGAAACGTCAGGATGACGTGCTGCAGACTTCTGTCCGCTCCCTTTCCGGGCAGATTGTAGGAAAGAGCATGAGAAACGAAGGGGGCGAGTATCTCGAGAAGGAACGAAGAGGCGCCGTCCTTTTCCGGATTCGCCGCGTTGATCATCAAACGGAACGCGGTTTCTCCGTTTCGTTTCAGATTGATGCAGTACGAAGGATCTACAGCGAGATTTCCCGGATAGAAGAAGACGCCGTCGATATCCTTCAGTTTGTAATACACAGGATCCTGCTTGAGGGAAGTGATGTCGCTGTAGGATTCTTCGGTGGTTCCCATAAAGCCGTCTTTATAGGAACTGAGCTCGTCGCGCATTCTGCCTTCAGTAGCTGCGATCACCTTATAATCCATACCGATGACGCAGAGCTGGCCTTTTACGACGGAGAGGCTCTCCTGAAGCAGGCTCTGAACCATTCCGTTTTCCTGCTCGATCGCGGTGAGCCGCTCAAACCAGTCCTGCAGTTCGCGAAAGATTTCCTGGATTTCGAACAGAACGGATTCAGGACGTGTGTTATCCAGGATATGGATATCCGGTTTCGGTCCGATACCATAAGTTACAACGATTTCATTCTTTGAGACTCCTGTGTCTGTGCAGGCGACTCTGATTCTGTCTTCGGCAGGCTCCTGTTCTCCGAAACAGACGCAGCTCAGCGCCGCCTTTTCTGAAAATTGTCCGTATGTTCCTTTCGCTTCTGGATTACTGCTGTGTCTCTGTGAATTCGAATCAGATTTTCGATCTCTGTTTACGACGACGTCTGTGATGTGGTTTTCCGAAAGCCTTTTGTACAGATAAGCCGGACTGATCCTCATATCTTCCCTCTCTTAGCGCGACCCCGATGTGTATTTTTGTAATCGTCCTACACATTGTAGGAATAGACCTTCGAAAAGTCAAGCGGACTGCGGATTTAAACAGCCTCCCGACGCTGATAGAATAGGTTTACAGCATAACGGCAGAAAAAGCAGCAGAGGAGAAAATAATGATAGTTATCGGTGAAAAAATAAACGGTTCGATTCCGTCAGTCGGAAAAGCGATCGCGGCACATGACGAAGAATTCATTAAGAAGCTCGCGAAGCTTCAGTCAGACTGCGGAGCCGACTATATTGACTGCTGCGCGTCCGTTTCGGAAGCGGTAGAAGCGCAGACACTGGAATGGATGATCAAGGCGATCGAAGATGCGGCTGATACGCCGGTCTGTGTCGACAGCCCGAGTCCTGAAATCTGTGTAGAAGGTATCGGAATGTGCAGCAGACCCGGCATCGTCAATTCCGTTTCGATGGAAGGCAATAAAACGGATGTGATTTTCCCTGTAATTGCGGATACGAAATGGAACTGTATCGCGCTGCTCTGCGACGACACCGGAATTCCGAAAACGCCTGAAAAACGTATCGAAGTCTTCAAGCGTATTCTTGAAGAAGCGGACAAATACGGGATCTCTCACGACAGACTCTTTATCGATCCTCTTGTCGTCACGCTTTCTACTGATGAAGAAGCATTCACGACGTTTGCGGATACGGTAAGGCAGATCAAGGAAATCGATCCGGACGTCCATATTACCAGCGGTCTGTCCAATATCTCATTCGGTCTTCCGAAGAGACGCATCATCAATCAGGCGTTTATGATTCTCGCGGCACAGGCAGGCATGGACAGCGCGATTATGGATCCGTCTAATCAGATGCTGACAGGCGCAGCCTATGCGGCCGATGCGCTGCTGGGCAACGATGAATACTGCATGGAATATATCGGCGCGTACAGAGACGGACTCTTCGGCGAATAATTGAGCAGACTGTCTGACAGACTGTTTCAAAAGATATAAGAACTCAGCGCAGATCTCTGTTTTCGGCAGAAACGAGGATCTGCAGCAGCATCGACAATTAAGACAACGACAAACGGAGGAGAAAAAATGGCGGGAACACAGGAAGTATTCGAACTGGTAGAAAAAGGACGTTCAAGACAGATCGCTGCAGCCGTACAGGCGGCGGTGGACGCTGGCGTTGAACCGTCCGTCATCCTGAACGACGGGATGATCGCGGCGATGGATTCGGTAGGAAAGAAATTCTCTGCCGGCGAAGTATTCGTTCCGGAAATGCTCGTAGCTGCAAAAGCGATGAAAAAAGGCGTCGACGTATTGAAGCCGTATCTGGCGGAAGGCGAAGCCGGCGCGAACGGCAAGGTCATCATCGGAACAGTACAGGGTGACCTGCACGATATCGGCAAGAATCTCGTCGCGATGATGCTCGAATCCAGCGGCTTCGAAGTGATCGATCTGGGCGTCGATGTAGACAAGAATCTGTTCCAGACCACGCTGCAGGAAAATCCGGATACGAAAATCGTCTGCTGCTCTGCCCTGCTCACGACGACGATGCCTGCGCTGAAGGAAACTGTCGCGATGCTCAACGATCAGCCAAACAGAAAGGATTTCAGCGTAATGATTGGAGGAGCTCCGATCACCGATGATTTCGCAAAGGATGTCGGCGCGGATTATTACAGTCCCGATGCGGCGGGCGCCGCCCAGACTGCGAAAGCGGCTGTTTAATTATCTTTTTCTCGACGATAAACGTAAAGCTTAACGGCAGGAACACCTGCCGTTTTTTCTGTTTACGGGAATGATCTGCAGAATTTTTATAAACGAATCGGAGCGAAAAAATGAGTGAAACAGAAAGCATGACGGAACAGAAGGTCGACAGTATTCTCTCAAAAACGGAAAGTCTGTCGCTGTTTCAGGTAAAGAAGGCGTTCGATCCGGCGGTTATCCGGCTGCTCGACGAAGTCCGTGCGATGTGCGAAACCAACAGATGCGGAATGTATAATGCCAACTGGGCCTGTCCTCCGGGCTGCGGCGAGCTTAAGGATATCGAGGTTCGGATCAGAACATTCGGGAACGGCGTCATCGTACAGACGGTAGCCCAGCTTGAGGATGATTTCGACATCGAAGGCATGGAGCAGGCCGGAGAAGATCATAAAATCAATTTTGCGAAGCTTGTCGAAGAAATGGCGAAGGATTCGGATATTTCCGAAATGATGCCGCTGGGCGCCGGAACCTGCACTCTCTGTGCGAAATGCGCGTATCCCGACGAACCCTGCAGACAGCCGGAGAAAGCCTATTCCTCCCTTGAGGCGGCCGGAATACAGGTATCAGATCTGTGTACCGACAGCGGAATCCCGTATTACCATGGCCGCGGCACGCTGGCCTATACGAGCGCGGTTCTGTTTAATCCGACGGAAAACTGAACGGCAGAAGGTTCAGTCCGGCTGCAGAGACCGCAGACCGTACCGAAATATCAATATTAATGAATACAGAAAGAAACAAGCTCCTGACAAACCGTACAGTTCGCCAGGAGCTTGTTTTATTCCGGAAAATACATATGGCCGACATACAGCTCCTGAAAATCGGGCTCCGCCGCCAGCTCGACAAACTCGGTTTCGCCGGCGAGCTTCACGCAGCGCTCGTAATTTTTCTGTGACAGGACGCAGTCGCGGGCGCCCTTTCCTGCGGCGTTGCCGACAGCCCGGATGTGCGAATAAAGCTCTCCGGGGATCAGGCCGATGCGGCACGCGCTTTCAGGACGCAGAAAGGTCCCGAACGCCCCTGCAATCAGAACGTCGCCGATTTCGGAATCGGGATCTGCAATTCCATACCGTTTCATCAGGATCGTGATACCCGCTGCCAGGGCAGCCTTTGCCAGCTGCAGCTCTCTGATATCCTTCTGGGTCAGAACCACGTCTCCGTCGAGTCGGACGGCCCGTATTCCGTCTTCGCTGCACATCCGGTGTCTGAGACTTTCGGGGACCGAATTTTCATCAAGGATACGTCCGTCCGGACGGATCAGACCCGCTTCAAGACAGACAGACGCCGCATCGAGCAGACCGGAACCGCAGATTCCTTTAGCTCTTCCCTCTCCGATCACATGGATCTGCAGATCGGTGCCGTCAAAGTCGATATGATCGACGGCACCGTCTGCTCCGCGCATGCCGCAGTGTATGTTCGCGCCTTCAAAGGCCGGTCCCGCAGCAGTAGAACAGGCGAAACGTCTGTTTTTGTTTCCGAGAACAATTTCTCCGTTCGTCCCGATATCGATCATCAGGATCGGTTTTTCCTGTCTGTCAAATTCCACCGACTCGATGCACGCGGCGGTGTCGGCTCCGACAAAGCTGCCGATGAGCGGAAGAACTGTCAGTATGGCGCCGGGGGCTGCCGGAAGGCCGTAGGAAGCGGCCTTGAGATCCAAAGATTCTCTGTCTCCGCAGGGATACGGAGCTTTTACGAGGGGATCGGTGGGAATCCCGAGAAACAGATGATGCATCGCCGTATTGCCGCATATTGTGATCTGAGAAATCTGTTCAGGTCTGCTGCCGGCTTTTCTGCCTAATTCAACAAGCAGTTCGGAAACTGCCCTTCGCACCGGTTCTGACAGAGATTCGCTTCCGTGTTCCTGCGCGTAGATGCAGCGGGAAATGACGTCCCCGCCGAACTGAGCCTGCGGATTGAGTACACCCGCTTCTGCAAGAAGTTTCCCGTCTGCCGCGTCTATCAGGAAGCCGGCGATTGTCGTCGTTCCGATATCGAACGCCGCCAGCAGATTATTTTCCAGCCCAGGAAAAACTCTGGGTTCAGATCCTTCTTTCTGTCCCTGATCGGAATGCATCAGTATCTGCGCTCCTGCATTCCGGTCGATGGTCCGGATTGTCAGATCGCGTCGTACCGGATAGGTACATGCGACGACGTCCCGTGTCTCAATCGAACCGTCTTCTGACTTTTCAACAAGTCTTACTAGACATTTTTTGCACTTGCCGGTTCCGCCGCAGGGCGCGTCCGGATTCAGATCCGCCATTCGCTGTGCGGTAAGCAGATCGGTTCCCTCCGGTACTTCGACTGTGATTCCCTTGTTTTCGATGGTTACGGTATAATTCATTTTTCCTGTTGTCGTTTTCTTTCGGAATGTGAATCAGGCAGGCTTTCGCCTGCCTGATCGGATTTGTATTTTAATCATTCGTCGTTGTCGTCGAAAAAAGCCTTAAACTCGCGGCTCAGTCGATCGTCCTCATCGTCTTCTTCTGATTCGACGCTGTTTTGATCGATGCTGCGGATCTCTTCCAGTTCTCCTGCGATCCATGAAGTATGCTCCGCATCGTCGATGATCTGATCGTACAGCTCGTCGTCAAAATTATCCTCCGGCTGTTCCGAGGACTTCTCTGCATTCATTTTATCCAGTTCTTTATCAAGATTTTTTCCGAGATTAAGGAAAGCTGTTTCATCCGAAAGGTTCTCCTCTGCGTCCGGATAGGTTATTTCCGAATCAAATTCATTTACGGCTGCAGAATCAGCAGATTCAGAAGAAATCACTGATTCCGAATCTGTTTTCTCATCTGACTGCTGTTCAGATAAGTGAACCTCTGTTTCTTCCTCAAAGATGCCGGTATCTGTGCCGACTGAGAAATCTGAATATTTTCTGGATTTTAAATACCTTGCATATCGATGCTTTTCTTCAGTCCAGCAGCCGAAATTATTCAGAAACGCGTAGGCTGTTTCAAGACAAAGCGGAATAATCAGGAACCAGAAATATGTATAATACGAGATTGTATAATCCTTCAGGTAGACCTGATACATGATCATAAAAATGAGCAGAGCATAAACTGCCGCACATAAAATCAGGACATTCTTATGACTCAGATCACTCGTCAGCACCATGCCTACGCCGAGAATTGCGAGCGTGATCCAGTCTGATGATGTGAATCCGGTTCGATATACTAACACATATGCGATCACCAGAACAAGACTTACCGCGAGACCGATCAGTGAATTTCTCAGTTCGGAATCTTCAAAAAAGCGAAGCGGGGGCTGCATGACTGCAGCAGCCGGACCGAAAACCGCGGTATCTTCTGTCCTGGAGCTGACAGCTCCAGAAGATTCCTGTGTCTGTTCATCTGCAGAAATATCTGTTTCTTCCGGCTCTGCGAAAATTGCAGCGGTCAGATCGGCAGTATCAGAAAGATCGACGGGTTCCAGCCGGTCAGTCTGCTGCAGATTATCGAATATCGATGAGCTTTCGGTGTCGTTCTCTTCATCGGTTTTCTCATCCGATTCAGAATCTTCTTCAAGCTGTGTAATCACGTCAAAAAGCCGCGTTTTTTCTAGCTCCGCAGTGTTCGGCTTTTCTTTTCCGTCAAGTCCGGCTTCGATCTCTTCAATGTTATCGATGGGTTCTTCTGAAATCAGGCCGCGATCGAAGCTTTCAGGCGGGTTGTAAACGGGAGGCTTTTTAAATGTGTTTTCCGGTATGACGATATTGTTAAAAAAATCGTTGACCAGTTCCTTTTCCCGTTCATGAAATTCGTCGTGTGATTCGCGTTCTTTAACTTCCTCAGGAAGATTGTCTTCAGGAGTGATCTCATCCTCTTCTTCAATCTGTTCGGAGGAATAAATCTCCTGTTCAGAGGTCTCCTGTTCGGGAGCTTCCTGTTCGGGAGTTTCCTGTTCGGGAGTTTCCCGTTCAGAAGTCTCCTGTACGGAAGAGTTCTGTTCGGCTTCGGAAGACTGTTTCGGTGCTGTAGAAAACAGCTTCGAAATTTCATGATAATGTGCGTCTATAATCGGCAGAACTTCGGTCGTTACTTCCGGAACGCCCTTTTCATCTTCAGCGCAGATCTCATCGATGATTCCCTGCTGAATGATACGCCAGTCGTGAAGATCTTTTTCAGATTCAAGCGACAGATTGATGAGCTCTGTGTCAATCTCCCCGGTCGATACAGTCCGGATTTCCGGATTGGTCTGATAGACTTCTTTTCTTCGCTGATTGATCTCTCTTGCAGAGCTGTGCCGCTCTGATGCGTAGGTTTTGATACGCTGATGCCTTGAACGGCTGATCGCATTTTGAAATTGTTCGTCTAAATTATCATAATTTTTTTTGACTGAAGCATAATCAAAGTAGGTATTTTTATTCAGTTTTTGTTTTTTATCGGAATGTTCAGTTGCAGGTTTGAACGGATTCGAATTGTTATCCATAATCTCTCCCGTTTCGTCCAGATTCAATTGGTCGATACACTGTATAATTATAACAAATCACCGGGCTTTTTATCAGAAAACCGGCCGGTCTGTAAATAGATGATGCAGACAGGTATAATAACGGGATTATTTAAATGAAGTATTAATCAGAAAGTAAGTGTCCGGCGTTGCCGAAATAAACGAAAAAGAGATAATCAGAGATATAAAATATGGAAACGAAAATATCAGATGAACTGAATATAGACAGGAAGATCCCGCTGTACCCGGGAGAGCGTCTGGAAGATCTCGGAAACGGACTTGCGATAATCCAGAATCCCGAGTATTTCTGTTTCGGAATCGATGCGGTCCTGCTTTCGTGGTTCGCCGCTCCGGCGCTTAAATATAAAAGCCGGACGGCTGAGATCGGGACAGGAACAGGAATTATCCCGCTTCTATTATGTGCGAAAAGTAAAGTGGCGAATATTACGGCCTTCGAGATCCAGCCCCATATGGCGCAGATGGCTGCGCGTTCAGTGGCGCTTAACAGGCTTCAGGATCGGATCGAAGTTGTCTGTGAAGATATACGTACCCAGCAGCGAATCGGTGCGTCGACTCTCGATGTGATCGTCTCGAATCCGCCTTACGTTAAAACGGGAACCGGACTGAAGAATCCGAAGGAGAGCCTTGCAGTTTCGCGACACGAGATCTCTCTTACGGCCGAAGATCTGCTCCGGTTTGCTTCGACCGCTCTGAAGGATAAAGGCAGGCTCTTTATCGTTCATAAGCCGGAAAGACTTACCGAGCTGTGTCAGACCGGCGGAAAGCTCGGTCTTGAACTTAAACGGATCCAGATGGTCCATCCGAGGATAGACAGGCAGGCAAATCTGGTTCTTGCGGAATTTGTCAAGGGCGGGAAGCCTTATCTGATCACGGAACCGCCGCTTATCGTATATGACGGAGAGCGTTATACGGATCAGATTCATACGATTTATGGAACGGAAGGGCCGTCGAGAACAGTTCTGGAGGAGTGCGTGTCTGAGAAGTCCGGACAGGAATCATAGGAGACCTCACGCTCCCGTCCGGGATCGTGAGGTCTTGAGTCTGATGGTTTGTCGGCTGCGATTTCGGATATAAATTATAAGTCTGAGAGGCTCATTTTCCGGAGGTCTGATCCGGCGGATGCTGTTTCGTACCTTCGAGTTTTTTTCGATGAATGATCGTTCTCAGATCCGGTCCCTCGAAGATGACAGGAATAAAACTCTCGGTCAGACGGGAAGCCAGCCGCTCGGGATAAGTTTTTCGAATATCGTTCATATTCAGGTTTGAAGATATGATATTCCAGCAGTCGTGCTGCAGCCGTTCGCTGATCAGCTCGGTGATCTGTTTGGTGACGAATTCGGACGAGCTCTCTGTCCCCAGATCGTCAAGGATAAGCAGCGGGATCTCCTTGAGCTGTTTCATGCTTGTTCCTTCCCTGCTGCCGCGGATATCTTCGAAGATAAGTTCCACAAGCTTCGGAGCGCTGATGTAGATAAACGGGACTTCGGCTTCAGACAGCCTGTTTGCAATACAGGAGCTTAAGAAGGTCTTTCCTGTTCCGGGTTTTCCGAAAAACAGATAATTTTCGCACTTAATGCTGCCGCCTGCACAGTACTGTTCGTAAGATGTACAGAATTTCTCGAAGAGATCGCATCTTTTTTTTGCGCGGTCCCGATGCGATATCCCGTTTTTTGCAGGAGTATCGGAAAAAAGACTAAGATCGTAATCTGAAAAAACAGATTCAGGTCCCTGCATCGTATAGTTTGCGACCGAAGCTTCGCGGATCATTTTATCGAGACATACGCAGCGGCTTCCATCCGGGAGATAGCCCCGGTCTCTGCACTTCGAACAGCTGTAATGAAGGCTGAGCCAGTCTGCGGGAAGCTTCTGCTCGCGCAGGATCTCTGTTTCTCTGAAATCAAGTCCGGCAACCTGTTCAAGCAGCTCCGTTTTATGCTCGATATTGCCGTCAAAGCCCGCCTTCATGGCCTGTGCGTAAAGTTCGCTGCGTTTGAAGCACAGATCGTCATATTCTTTTATATGCTCACGCAGCTCGTCAGTCCGGCGTTTCTGTTCCCGTTCGTGATCTTCACGAATTTTCAGATACTGCTGCTGGGTTTCGTAATCAGTTTTCATCGTCATCATTATCACTGTAGAACCAGTCTATCGCGGTCTGTTCGAATTCGTTTATCGCTTCTTCGCGCTGCATGTCCTCGGCTGTCTGCGGCTGCTCCTGTTTTCTGACAGCCTTCCGGTCGCGGCTCAGATCCTCCGGAGTCGAAAAACCCTGATTGTGCCAGCTGTGAAGGATCGCGTTTACGTAAGGCATCGTCTTTTTGCCGGCTCTGCGGGCGCCTTCGAGGATCATCTGATCGGAGAAACCGAGCTCGTTGCGCCATGAATCGATCATCTCGTAGTCGCTGTCTGCTGCTTCGCCGGAAATGCGCATCTCGCGTAAAAATTCATAGACGAATTTTGAACGGGCGCGATGTCCCTGGATTTCGTCCTCCGCCTGCCGGTAGGTCCGGATTCCGGTCTTTTTCCAGTTTTCGGCTACTTTTTCCATGTATTTGAGGCGCGAACCGCGGTTAAAGGAATTTTCGCTGCGCTCCATATTCGTCAGAGAATGTTCGACGAGAAGGATCACAGTTTCCGGTTCGAATCCATAGACTTCGACCCAGTTTTTCAACGCGCTCATAAACGAAAATGTCAGCGGTTCGCCGCCGAGCATGTTCTGAACGGTATCCACGAGCTGTTTGAATCGGGGGTCCGATGTTTTCTGGACAGGCTCCTGTTTTCTGACTGCAGCCGGGTAATGCATCATCGAATTGATATTCATAAATATGATGTTCGTATCCGGTCCCTGTTCCTCGATACGGACCAGCTTCTTCGATTCCCAGTAATCGAAGGCTTTGAGAATATCCGATTCAGTCAGATCGAGAATACGGGCAAGTTCGCCCGTACTGAGGGGTTCAAGCTCTGGATTCTGGGAATTCTTAAGACCAAAAAGGTAGACTTTTACATAGTCTCCCTTTGCTTCGGGAATATACTCGTTGATGAAGATATTTTCGATCACTGTAAATCCGGCGTTGTCGTTGCCGGACCGGTAAATAAAACGATTCATTCTGGATGCTCCTGCCGTTGTTGTAGGAAAAATTATAACGCGTTAGCATTAAAATTTATAAGAAACTTAAAAAAATCAAAATACTTCGAACTTATGGTATAATATTCTACTGTGTAAATATACCTTTTTATCATTGTGTATTCATTTAAATTCAAGCGCTTTCGGAAGAATCGGTCTTTCTAAAGTGCTTTCCGAACATAAATTTACGATTTCGCAGATGATTCTGCTTGACATTATACTCGAAAGGCTACGACTGAATGGAATATTATATCATCGAGGGCGGACGCAGATTAAACGGAGAAGTTTCGATTACCGGAGCTAAAAACGCCGTTCTGGGTCTTATACCCGCTTCTATCCTGTGCGGCTGTGCTTCAAAAATAGAAAATGTACCGGATATCCGTGATGTTCAGAAATATCTCGATATCCTTGAAAAACTCGGCGTGGAGGTTTATCGGGAACAGGATAATCTCTATCTGAATACTGAAAATATCGAAAGCTCGGACTGCTCGCCTTATGAAGAAGAAATCGGCAAGATGAGAGCTTCCTACTATCTGCTGGGCGCGCTGCTCGGACGTTTCGGCAAAGCGGTCGTTCCGCTTCCGGGCGGATGCAGCATCGGCGACCGCCCGATAGACCAGCATATCAAGGGCTTTGAAGCGCTCGGCGCTACGGTTAAGATCCGTCACGGGATGGTTTACGTCGAAGCGGAAAAGCTGACCGGAGCCAGGATCTATATGGACGTCGTTTCTGTCGGCGCTACGATCAATATCATACTCGCTGCTGTTCTCGCAGAAGGCGTGACGTATATTGAAAATGCCGCGAAGGAACCGCATGTCGTCGATGTCGCCAACTATCTGAATCTGATGGGCGCGAACATCAAGGGCGCGGGAACCGATACGATCCGTATTTACGGCGTCGATTCTCTTCACGGCTGCGAATACTCGGTCATTCCCGACCAGATTACGACCGGCACCTATATGATGATGGCTGCGGCGACCCAGGGTAATATCCTGATTAAGAACGTGATTCCCCGCCATATGGATGCAGTCAGTGCGAAGCTTCGTGAAATGGGCGTACAGGTCATCGAAGAGGACGACGGAATCCGGGTAATCGGAAAACGACCGCTTAAGCCTGTCAAGGTCAAGACACTGCCCTATCCGGGCTTCCCGACAGACCTTCAGCAGCCGATGGCTGTCCTGATGGCGGTCGCGAACGGAAGCAGCTCGATAACAGAAAGTATTTTCGAGAACCGTTTCAAATATATAGACGAGCTCAGAAAGATGGGTGCGGAAGCGACTGTAACCGGCCGTACCTGCACATTTAACGGAGTCGAAGAGCTGTCCGGTACTAGAATTCGCGCGACGGATCTCAGAGCCGGCGCAGCGATGGTCATTGCGGGCCTTATTGCAGATGGTGAAACGAAGATTACCGATATTCATTATATTGACCGCGGTTATGAGCATCTTGAAGACAATCTGAGAAATCTGGGCGGGATTATCCGCCGTGAAAATTCTGGTAACGAAGAGGCATAAAATGCACAGAAAACTCAAGCTGAACCGGCTCGTCTTAATATGGATTATGACAGCTGTGTTAGTCTTGGTTTTAGGAGTTTTTGTTTTCACCAATTTCAGCCGTTACAGGCAGATTGTGGCTGCAGAAGCAGAGCAGTCAGATTCGTCCGAACAGTCTGAGCAGAGCAGTCAGTCAGACCGGACAGACACCGAAGCCGACACTCAAAAGGACGCGAATTCGGGCGCAATTCCGGAAGATGTCAGGCAGAAGCTTATCTCGGGCGATACCGACGGTCTGAAGATCGTTTTTATGACGTTTGACGACGGTCCGACAGATCAGACGACAACGCTGCTCGATCTGCTCGATCAGTACGATATCAAGGGAACGTTCTTTCCTAATCTACATGATGAAGAGACAGACGGAGCGCAGTTTAAGGAAATTGTAGATCGCGGTCACACCTTGGGAAATCATACGGTTTCTCATAATTATGATCTCTACAATAATCCGACATCTCTCGTAGCAGAAATCAATCAGCTGCACGATTATCAGACCCAGGCGATCGGACAGGAACCGAGCAGGATGTTCCGTTTTCCGGGCGGTTCTCTGACAGCTAATCAGGCGTGTGTCGATG
>CALMRA010000060.1 GCA_937872065.1 uncultured Eubacteriaceae bacterium
CGTTATCGGCGGCGGTTCGGTGGCGATGGACACGGCGAGAGCAGCGCTTCGCATGGGCGCTGACAAGGTGACGGTGGTCTGTCTCGAAGAGGGCGAATACGTTCCGGCTCATCAGTGGGAAAAGGACGAAGCGGCTGAAGAAGGCGTCGTCTTTATGGAAGGTTACAGCCCGAAGGATTACACGGGACGGGTCAATACCCTTGAAGGGATCGACTTTGTCAAGGTGGACAGCTTCTCGAAGGACGACAGCGGAAAGATCAGCTTTACGACGGACGACAGTCAGGTGGTCCATATCCCGGCTCAGTTCTGCATCACGGCTATCGGCCAGTATGCGGACGATATTTATCCGGCGGCGGACGGGGATACTGTCTTCTATGCGGGAGATATCAGCGGGGCTGCGTGCTCGGTGATCGACGCGCTGGCAAGCGGCCGGAAGGCTGCGTACGATGTGGATGCCGTGATCCAGGAACGGACGGTCCGGGATGCGGAGATCGGCCAGAAGCTGGTTCAGGCGCCGATGGAAGAAAAGATTTTCCCGTGCAACCGGAGAAAGACGCAGCGTCACGAACGTCCGATGACGGATCCGGAGGACCGGATCAAAAGCTTCGACGAGGTGGAGCTCACGTATACGGACAAACGGTTTGCTCAGGAGGTCCTGCGGTGTCTCGGATGCGGCTATTCGCTCATCGATGCGGAAAAGTGCATCGGCTGCGGGATCTGTGAGAAGTACTGTCCCGAAGGCGACGTTATCAGCATGGTAAGGAAATAAGGAGAATATAAGATGGACAAGACTAAGAGAACTGCTCTCGTTGTCGGCGCCGGCCCCGGAGGCAGCACCGCGGCGTTTTATCTGGCAAGGCTCGGTGTGGATGTCTTATTTGTTGATAAGGAAACCTGGCCCCGGGACAAGATCTGCGGAGGAGTGTACCTGTCGAGTCTGTATCCGATGTTAAAGGATATGGGATGCTTCGACGCGATGTATGCGCAGCAGGCCTGCAATATCGAAACGATGCGGCTCATCGACAGGGAAGAGGATTATATCGTCCTGGATGTGGATCCGTTTATGATCGCGCCCCGCCGTTTCACGGATGATCAGATCCGGAGAGCGGCGATCCGCGAGGGTGCGGATTTTATGGAAAATTACGAGGCCACAAGTCTCATCATGCGCAAGGGCGTGGTGAAGGGCGTTCCCGGTCTGTATCATAACGAGCCGATGGATATCGAGGCGGATGTGGTGATTATCGCCAACGGGTCTCACAGCGAACTGAGTCGTCAGCTGGGGGCTTTCGTCGATGATCCGGATATGACGATGTACTGCTTCCGTGCCTATGTGGACGGTGTGGAAGGGCTGGTCCCGAATCAGGCGGAGGAATATTATGTGCCGATGGGCGTGAACGGCTGGAGTCCGATCTGCACGACGTGGCTTAATCCGCACTACGAGGGCAAGCAGGCGGTGCTGGGGCTTACGATCACTGAAAAAGCGCTTCGGGACAGCGGGATGTCGTCGATGGAATTTTACGAATACTGGAAGAACAACACGAAATTCGGGCAGGCGAGGCTTAAGAACGCGACGCTTATCGACAAGTTCCGCGGATGGCGTCTTCCGGGTTCGAGAAAGCTGGCCCAGAGCGTATTCCCGGGCGCGATTCTGATCGGGGATGCGATCGCTGCGGCGGAATGTGCGTTCGAATACGGGATTCCGTCTGCGATGGTAGGCGGGCAGATCGCGGCGGGTGTTATCGCGGACTGTGCGGAAAAGAATGATTTCTCCTTCGATTCGCTCAACCGGTACCAGGAACAGGCGTCTGCGGCGCTGGATCCGGGGCTGCAGTTTAACGGGATGTTCAGAGACGAGCTTCTTAATAAGGAAGAGGTCATGAAGGATTTCTTCAGATGGGTCAAGGAGCAGCCGGGTTATCCGCATCTGTCCTTCAGCGGATCGGCGATCAAGTATATGTCGGAGGTCCTGGGTCTGGATATTCAGGTTAGCGACAATGCGAGATCTCAGTAATTGAGATAAAATAATAAGCAGTCTAATCAACCCTCGGGAGCTAGTGCTTCCGGGGGTTTTAGTTGCAGGAAAGACGGTGCGGTGTTAGAATCAGACTGATTCTAACACCGGGCGGAACAGCGAAAAGGAGAGGTTCTTTGGCACGACAAAACACGGAAAAAAGGCTTCAGATCCTTCGGGTTTCCTACGAGCTGTTCAGCGGGGTGGAATACGAAGCGGTGTCGCTGGCGGATATCGCGAAACGGGCGGAGATCAGCAAATCGCTGCTGCAGTACTACTATCCCCAGAAGATCGAGATTGTCAGGGATCTGCTTTCCGATATCCTGAACATTTCCTTTTCATATACCGATGTTCTGTCTGAGCCTGACGATGATGTCATGAAGGAGATCTCGGATTTTA
>CALMRA010000061.1 GCA_937872065.1 uncultured Eubacteriaceae bacterium
ACGTCGCTTCCGACCTGGGTCGCGTCGCTCATCGCGCTCTGAGCCGCCGGCAGCAGGGTTCTGCTGGCGCCCAGCGCCGAATCGACCGACAGCGTCGCATTTTTTACGGCGGCCGTCAGCGACTGATATTCCACCAGCTGATCCCGGGTCTGTTTCAGATCCGACAGGACGTTTCCGACAAACGAAGATTCCGCATCGCCGACGCTCTGATTCGTATCGATAAGCATCGTCGATACGACCTCCGTCACCGTGGAAATAAAGGTCTCGTTAACCTGCTGCTGAACCGTGTTGATCCCGCTGTTCGTGATCTTCGGAGCGATCGCGTTCTTCTTTTCGTTTACGTAATATTCGATTGTCGGACGCTGGATATCCATTTTGACGATGGACAGTATCTTAGACGAAAAATCCTCGGGGATGATCACGGCGGCGTAGTACTCACCGCTTTCCGTTCCGTCTATCGCCTTCTCCTTATCGACGAACACCCAGCCGATCTTGTCGTTATCCGCAAGCTTCGCGATGATCATTCCGCCTACATTGATACTGAGTCCTTCGACGGACGCTCCTTCGTCATCGTTGGCCACTGCGACCTTCAGACCGTTCGTATTTGAATACGGATCCCAGTTCGCGTAGATATTGAACCATGCGTAGAGCGCGGGGATAATCATAATCCCGATAAGCACGACTGCCGCGAAAGGCTTGGCAAATATCTTCCGGATATCTGTCGTGAATACCTGCCAGATATTTTTCATTTCAATATATTTCTCCTGATGCCGGAATCCCTCCGGTTGATTAAGTTATTATACACTATGTCGTTTATCTTTCAGCAGCCAAATAAAAATGAATATTAATTAAAGATTAATGCTTTCATAGAGAAACAATTTGAGAACGGTAAACCATACCATACTGTCTGAATCCGTTAAATCTGATACACTCAAAAAGGATAAATTAACATGGATTTCATGTATCTAAAGTATGATTTAAAATAAATCCGAAAATAATAATCAGATCATAACTGGAATATTAATTTAGAAAGAAGAAAGATGGAGAACAGGATTAACAAGATCGATCGTATCGCGGAAAATAAGCGAAAAATTAAGGCGGCCTTCTTCGACCTCGACGGAACGCTTGTCAGCTTTGATACACACCGAATCCCGGAAGAAGCGATGCGCGCTCTCTCGATTCTGAAGAAAAAGGGACTGGACCTGTTTATCTCGACCGGCAGACCGCCGATTCAGCTTCAGCGCAATATCGAACAGCTCGATCAGGTCGGATTCGACGGCATGGTCACAATGAACGGCCAGTACTGTACGACGGGAGACGAAGTGGTCCGTCAGGTTCAGATTCCCCGCGAATCCCTCGAAATGCTCATTCCGTGGCTTGAAGAAAACAATATTGCCTGCAACTTCGTGGAGCGTGACTATACGTATCTGAACCATGACAGCGAAGAGGTCCAGCGGGTC
>CALMRA010000062.1 GCA_937872065.1 uncultured Eubacteriaceae bacterium
TGCCGGAATCTGCATGTTGAGCTCCAGCGGAATTTTGATTTGATAATCGTTCAGATACATCGTATAATTTTTGTGTAGAATTAACGTACTAGGCATACATTTAATTTTACACTGCCGGGCTTTTTTGAGTCCGGCTCTTTTTATTTTGTGTACAGAAAAAGGGGCCGCTCCACTAATTACTTAATGCAACAGCCCCTCCTGATAATCATTCCCGTATCACCTTGATAATTTCGACGACCTTCCACGCGTTCCGGAAAAAGGCGCCTTTTTCTTCGCGCTTCTTCCGTTTTTCCTCCTGCTTCGCTTCCTTCCTGAGCTTTTTATACTCGTCGAGCTCCAGCGTCCTGATCACGGGCATCTTCGACAGCGGACGGTCGAGGAATGCCTCGGCCTGCTCGTCCTTGCGGTCGATGCGGGTAGGCCTGTCTATCCAGCGCTCAATGCGGGGGAACAGATCCTCATTGTAGGCGGCGTGGGCGGCCAGGTAGTCTACCGTACCGCAGACGAGACCGTCCACAGCTCCTGCGAGAACGTCGCTGGGATAATGAGCGTACAGATACATCCGTGAGAAGCCGATCCCGACAGCCAGCGGAAACGCCCAGAAGAAATTGCGCCAGTCGGCGATGGTCAGAATCGTCGCGCCGGTGAACGAGGTCAGCGTATGTCCGGACGGGAAGGAATAGCCTGCCGGAAACGAGTTGTGCATGTATTCTTCCGGATTCACGACGCAGGGCCGTTCGCGCTTGAAGATAAATTTCGTGACGAGATTGTTGATCACGACGTTCTGTCCGACGCCGAAGACAACCACCAGCCCGTCAAGCTTCGTATCTTTCCTGCGCATCATGTACAGGCCCGCGCCGATCCAGACGAGACCTGAGGTTCCGATAAGCGTCAGGGTATCCATAAGCCGCGTCATCTCCGGGCTGCGATATTTAAGCTTGATTTTTCGCAGAGCGATGGTATCGATGACCGTGAGCTTTTCGATTTCCGATTTTAACAATGTATCTATCTGATTTCTGATCGTCATATTGTTTCCGTATCCGCCGCTGTTATGATTTGATTTCCAGAGACTGTTTAAAATTGATTTGTTTTCATTATACCCTATTTCACAGGCGCGCCTCCGCTTTTCGCTCTCATGCGGCCGTTCAGTCCGCGTCGATATCTGATACAATAGCCTAAGCAAGCTTTTTGGAGGAAATTATGTACTATAAAGCAGATATCGGCGTGATCGGCGGTTCCGGCCTCTACGAACTGTACCCTGACGTCAAGAAGATCGACCTGGACTCGAAATACGGAAAGCCCTCGGACAACATCAGCATCGTCGACGCGGACGGCGTTAAAGTCGCCTTTATCCCGCGCCACGGCCACGATCATCACCTGAATCCGTCGGAAATCAACTATCGGGCGAATATCGACGCGCTCTCCCAGCTGGGGATCAAGGCGCTGATCTCGCCGTGCTGTGTCGGCTCCCTCAATCCGGAATTCAAGCCGGGCGATTTCGTCGTCACCGATCAGTTCATCAATATGACCAGCGGACGCAGAGACACGTTCTTTGAGAATCCGAACGTTACCCATCTGAGCTCCGCGGATCCCTACAGCGAAGGTCTGAGAAAGATCGCTCTTGAAGAAGCGGAAAAGCTGGGCATCACCGCCCATGACGGCGGAACTATCGCCGTGATCAACGGACCGCGCTTCTCGACCCGTGCGGAAAGCAAAATGCTCGGAATCCTCGGATCCGACGTCGTCAATATGACCCAGTACCCGGAAGGCTATCTGTGCCTCGAAAAGGGCATTCCGGTTGTCAATATCGCCCTGATCACGGACTACGACGCGGGGCTCGACGGGAATCCGGACATCAGGCCTGTCTCTCAGGAAGACGTCGTCCGCGTGCTCGGCGAAAACACCGAAAAAATCAAGAAGCTTATCTTCGCGATGGTGGAACGTATCGGGGCGGATTACAGCGAAGAAGCGTAAAATATCAGTCACAAAAGCGCTTCGGGGCGGATCGTTATCCGATCGGTACCGAAGGCAAATAAAAAAGAACGCGTACGCGTTCTTTTTTATTTGCAGATTATTGCAGGAATGATTTCCCGGAACTGATCCCGGAATTTCAAATGACCAGCCGGGTGTCCGGCTTATGCGTGAATATCGCTTTCCGCAACGACGTTGCCGTTGAGCTGACCCTTCATGAAGGCTTCCGCGTTTTCAATCGTGACTTCCGCGATCTGCTTCAGGGCGTCGCTGGTCAGGTACGCCATATGGCTCGTAATAATGACATTCGGGAACGTGATCAGACGGGCCAGGTCACGGTCCTTCATGATCTTGTCCGACCAGTTTTCGTAGAAATAGTCGGCTTCGCCTTCGTAGACGTCGAGACCTACCCCGCCGATACGTCCGCTGTTGATCCCGTCGATAAGAGCCGTGGTTTCAATGAGCTCGCCGCGGGATGTGTTGATCAGATAAACGTTCTTCTTCATGCGCTTGATCGCGCCGCGGTCGATGATGTATTTCGTTTCCGGCGTAAGCGGGCAGTGAAGCGAGATCACGTCCGCCCGGGCGTACATTTCTGGCAGAGAAACGTATTCGACATCGAGATCCTTGTTCGGATACAGATCGTAGGCGATGACATTCATGCCGAAGCCGCGGAAGATCTGAATCGCCTTCTGACCGATCTTTCCGGTTCCGATTATGCCTGCTGTTTTTCCGGCCATATCCCAGCCGATAAGACCGTCGATATTGAAGTTGAAGTCGCGAATGCGGGTATACGCCTTCGGAATCTTCCGGTTGACGGACAGCAGCAGCGCGGCCGCGTATTCGGCGACAGACGACGGCGAGTATGCGGGAACACGCATGACCGTGATGTCTTTCTTCGCGCATGCCTTCAGGTCCACGTTGTTGAAGCCCGCGCAGCGCAGCAGGATCAGATGGATGTTCATTTCCGCGAGACGGTCCACGACCGCCTTGTCGCAGACGTCGTTGACGAACATGCAGATCGCCTCCGCTTCGTGGGCGTAGCCTACGGTGTCGCAGCTGAGTCTGTTTTCGATATACTGCGGTTCCATGTCCGCTTCCTTAAGCAGCGGATCAAACCAGAGCATGTCATACGGCCGGGTGTCGTAAAAAGCGATTTTCATTGTAACTCCTTCTCCCTCTTGAGGATAATGACTGTACGAAATATTCCCCTTATAAAACAATATATCACAGCCGCGTGAAAGCTGACAGGTTCAGCTTAAACGGTTACTTTTTTAACAGGTATTTTATGCAGAACAAAAGCCGGCAGAGCCGGCTTCTGTTTATTATTATGAGGATTTGACGATTGTGACCGAGATTTCCTTCGGAGATACCTCCGTCACGGTGCCCTTCGGCACCTCTACCGTGACCGGGATACTGTAGGTCCCCTCGCCCTTTCCATTCAGATCCAGAACCGCCTTCATATTTCTCGTCGACAGCTCGTTAAGCTCCGAGGTGACTCCGCTCACCTTGATCGCGACGCTGCTCGCGTCTATCTTGGATACCTTCAGGCCGCTTCCGAGATTGGAGGTCTCGATAGAATCGATCGTAAAACGCTTTTCGACAACCTGCTCGATATTCACGCTGACGGAAACCTTGTCGGTATCGCCGATGAGCTTGACTCCGGTCGGAAGCTTGACAGATTCCTCGACGGTAAAGGAGCTTGCATTGTTGGTATCACCTATCGTAACCGCGTCGAGACTCAGCGACGTGACCGTCTCAAGAACATCCTGCTTGCCGGCGACGGTCATCTTTTCAGGGTCCACCGTTACGCTCGTGACCTTGTAGCCGTCGGCTGTAGAACCCTGAACCTGCGGGACCGTCACATTGACTTCCTTCGTGATCCCGAGAACGACCTCAGCCCTGACGATGTCAGGCTCGATCGTAATATCTGTCAGCTCGTTTCCGTCCGCATCATACGGACGGACCCTGACATACTGCGAGCTGTCGCCGTTTAGTCCGTCAACATTGACGACGCCCGATATGCTTGATAAAACAGCCAGCTCGTCAGACGGTCCGGACACCGTGACAGTATCGCTCGTCGTCGACGAAATGACCGTATTGCCGGAGGCCGGCTTGCCCTGGGGGATAATCGTCGGCGTCCATTCCTTCTCAGTGATCTCTTCCGCCGTTACCGTTATGGTTTCAGGGACAATCGCCGAAATAATAATCGAATTCGCAGTTCCCTTTGTAACCACCGAGACATCGTAGGTCCCGGCCGTCGTGATTGACGACAGATCGGCCTCGGCCGTTATTTCCTTCGTGTTGATCTCATCCAGGTTCTTTTCAGTTCCCCTGACCTGAAGGTTTACATAGTAGCTGACATTGCTGCTCAGTACGAGTCCGTTCTCCGCCAGTACATCCGAGTTCGTAAATGTAACGGGAATATCGTTGATAACTCTGCTGACGATAACGCTGGTATCGCCGTTGACGTAATACCAGAACAGAATGGCCAGCAGCAGCGCGATGAGCAGACGGATCACAAAGGGTAATTTGCTATTTTTTTCCATCTCTGCTCCAGCGTTTTGTTAAAAAGTTTTCCTGTTCTTCAGCTTCATCAGGCAGGTACCGCTGCTCAAGTATTTCGTGCAGGATCTCCGGCGATATATCCCGGGTAAGCTCCCC
>CALMRA010000063.1 GCA_937872065.1 uncultured Eubacteriaceae bacterium
CAGTCAGCCGCAGCTGCTGGAGCTGTGGATCGAGACGATATGCAGCTGGCTCAGGAAGGTATGCGGGGAGAACACGTTCTCGTATCTGCAGCTCAAGACCGCGCTGTGCTTCGCGATGGGCGGGTCCATGCATCTGTTCCAGCATAAGGACGAGCTGGGGATCGACTACCACTTCTACACGGAAAATCATATCCGGACCATTCTCGGGTTCCTGAAGTACGATCAGAAGACGATTGACGAGATCTGCGGGAAGACGAAGGACAGGGTGGAGCAGGTAGATATCAACGCGTTCCTGAAGTACTGCGAGGATTCGATCCAGTGGTTCAGTCTGTAGGCTGATCCGGAGAAGCCGCGAAGGGATGGTCTGATCCGTAAAGCGGGGCATCCGGCTGATCGTGATCGTGTTGATACAGTTGGTTTAATATTGAAACTTAACCTCCGGAGCGGATGTGCAGGCAGCCGATTCGGAGTTTTTTTATTATCTGCAAAATTTTTTGCATATTTCTGTACTCTTATTTGATTCTCAAGCATGAATACCGGTTTTCAATTATAATTGATAACAGACTGATCGTCGTTTACTTCACTTTTATTAACAGAAATGACGATCAAAGACAGACAATTGGGGGGATTCATTCATGAGACGCAAAAACAGAGAAATTACGGACTTTAACGAAATAACAGAGCTGCTGGGACGCTGCCAGACAATACGGCTGGGGATGTTCGATCACGAATATCCGTACGTCGTGCCGGTATCCTTCGGGATGGAAGTGAAGGACGGGACAGCGGTCGTCTACTTCCACGGAGCGAAGGCAGGACAGAAGGTATGGCTGCTGGATGAAGATTCGAGAGTCTGCGTCGAAGCCGATATCCTCGATAAGATCGAAGAAACGAAAACCGGGATCACAGCCAGATACGAAAGCGTGATCGGGTTCGGGAACGCCGTCCAGGTGGCCGATAAAGAAAAGATCCGGGGACTAAAGATGATAAACGAACACTACGGATACCCGGACCATCCGCTGGATGTATGCGGAGCGCTGGAAAATACGGCGGTGTATAAGGTGGAACTTAAAGAACTGACCGGGAAGAGGAATAAGTAAAGAATATTAATAAAAGTTGTCGAATAAATTATTGTGAAGAAAATAGATAATTTTATTAATATTCTAAGAGACATTACAAAACAACGGATTGAAGCAAAAAAAGAAAATAATACAGTAAAGGCGGCAGGCTTAAAAATTGTTATCAATTCCATTTTTGGTAAATTAGGGAGTGATACCTTTTGGCTATATGATCCCAAGGCGTTTCTTACCGTTACAGTCTCGGGGCAATTATTTCTTTTGATGCTAATTGAAGATTTGGTTCTTCATGGAATAAAAGTTATATCTGCTAATACCGATGGCATTGTTAGCAAGATACCTACAGATAAATATGAAACATTTAAAAAAGTATGCAGGGAGTGGGAAACAAAAACAGGATTCGTTTTAGAGGAAACTGAATATAGCAAATA